>JACNLH010000121.1 GCA_014381585.1 Candidatus Sulfurimonas ponti | reverse complement strand
TTTCTTTGCATATCTTTCCAGCTGTAAGCATGGTCCACATGTATAACTTCTTGAGCTATAATCGGACCTTCATCAAGGTTGTTATTTACAAAATGCGATGTGGCACCGATAATTTTAACACCTCTGTCATAAGCTTGCTTATAAGGGTTTGCGCCAATAAATGCAGGTAAAAATGAATGGTGTATATTTATAATTTTATCTTCAAAAGTTTCTACAAACATGGGGGTTAATATTCGCATATATTTAGCTAAAACAATATAATCAAGATGATCATAGCTATTAATACAATCAATGATTTTATTTTCATGCTCTTCTCTTGAAAGATTTTCATGAGATATTGTAATATATGGGATGTCAAATTTACTTACTAAAGATTCAAGTTGATTATAGTTTGAGATTACACACAATATATTAGCCTCAAGTTCACCTGCTTCATGACGGATAAGTATGTCGCCTAGCGCATGCATCTCTTTTGTAGCCATTATGATGATATTTTTCTTTTGAGGCTGAATCACATCTATAGAAGCATCATTAGATAAAACACCGACTAATGATTCTCTAAGCTCTTCTAAATCAATGTCCCCATCAACAACACTTCTCATAAAAAATTTATTATTTTCTTTATCAACAAACTCGTTATTTGATAATATGTTGAGATTATGATTATAAAAAACTGTCGAAACTTTATGAACGATACCTACTGCATCATTTGCATCTATAAGAACTCTGTATTGACTCACTGTTTTTCACCTTTTTCTAAAATCTCAACTCTTGAGTCTATTGTTGCTAAAGTATATTCCAAGAAATTAAGTGTCATATCTATTTTTGCTTCTATATTTGTGTTGTTTGGTGCCTGAAAACCTTCAAAAAGAACTAAAAGTCTCTCTTTGATAGAATTTAAGTATTTTATTTCACTTTCGCATGCATTAATATTATCACTCTTTGCTTCTGCTGAAGTATCTTGAACTCTTCCTTGTAAAGGTTCTTTTTTAGCCACTTCACTAAGCGCAAGAGTTTCTTTTACTTCATACTTAGGGCTTGGAGTGGGCTTTAGCGCTTGACTCTCTTCCATCTCTGCAAGTGTTGATAATATTACATCTTTTAATTCCATGACTTTAACAACCACCTTTCAAATTCGTTAAACTCCACATCTGTATCCATTTTTACAAAAAAATCTTTCATTTGAGTGTTTACGTTTAAAAACTTTTTTCTCATACCGGAGAGTCTTCTGATAGCAATTTTTGCATCACTGTTTGAAGGGTCTTTTTTTAGAACCTCTTTATAAATATCAAGAGCCTCTTCTTTAAGCCCTTGAAGTTCATAAATATTTGCCAGTGTGAGAGTTTGCATATTTATTATTGATACTTATCTATGAATATTATTCGCGATAATTGAACCCATTTCGCTTGTTGAACAAATTTCTTTAGCATCAAATTGAGCTAAATCTTGTGTTCTATAACCATCATGCAATGCTTTTTTAATAGCATTATCTATCTTATCAGCAGCTTCAATTTCACCAAAAGCATATCGTAACATCATTGATGCTGAAGAAATTGTAGCGATTGGATTAGAGATACCTTGTCCTGCAATATCAGGAGCTGAACCATGAATAGGCTCATATACTCCAATTTTATCCCCAATAGACGCTGATGGTAAAAGACCTATAGACCCGCAAAGCATAGATGCTTCATCACTTAAGATATCACCGAAAATATTTCCGGTTAACATTACATCAAATTGTCTTGGATTTAGAACAAGTTGCATCGCTGCATTATCCACGTACATATGTGTAAGCTCAACATCAGGGTATTGCGCAGATATCTCAGTCACCACATCACGCCAAAGCTGAGATACATCAAGAACATTTGCTTTATCAATAGAGCAAACTTTTTTATCTCTTTTTTGTGCGGCTTTGAATGCCCGGTGTGCTATACGCTCAATTTCCATGCGTGTATAGACCATAGTGTTCCATCCTTTATCTTCAGTTCGCCCTTTTGGTTCACCAAAGTAAATTCCACCGATCAGTTCACGTACAACCATAATATCAACACCCTTGATAATCGCAGGCTTTAATGAAGATGCGTTGATAAGCTCATCATACACAACAGCAGGACGAAGATTTGCATAAACACCAAGCTCTTTTCTGAATCTCAAAAGACCGCTTTCGGGTCTTTTTTCACGCGGAAGATTATCCCACTTTTGTCCACCGATCGCTCCAAAAAGAACAGCGTCACTTGAGAGTGATTTTCTAATAGTTTCTTGTGGTAATGGGTCACCTGTAATATCATAAGCAGCGCCACCCATCAAGGCTTCATCATAAGAAAAGTCAAAGTCAGATGAGGATGCTACAGCATCTAAAACTTTTACAGCCTCATCAATGATCTCCGGACCAATTCCATCGCCTTTAATAAGTGTTATTTTGTATGTCTTCATCAGTTTATTCACCTTTTATTTCGTTCTGTGCAAAATTCATTAATCCACCCGCGTCTATCAGTTCTTGCATAAAAGCAGGAATTGGAGTGAAATTATATGATTTATTCGTAGTTTTATTTGTGATAGTTCCAGCATTCATATCTATGCTCACTTCGTGCCCTTCTTCTATCTCTGCGCTCTCTGGCAGTTCAAAAATCGGAAGCCCCATATTAAATGCATTTCTATAAAAAATTCTTGCAAAAGTCGGCGCTATGACAGCAGCGATACCTGCAGCTTTAAGTGCGATCGGTGCATGTTCACGTGAACTTCCGCAACCAAAGTTTTCACCGGCCACTATAACATCGCCTACGCTCATTTTACTTACAAATTCTGGGTCAGCATCTTCCATAACGTGTTTTGCCAACTCCTCTGGAACTGAAGTGTTAAGGTATCTTGCAGCTATAATTATATCTGTGTCAACATCTTTTCCAAAAGTCCAAACTTTTCCATCAATATTTGCTTTTTGCATTATTAAAAATCCTATTGTCTAACTAAATAATATTGCGATTATATCCAAAAAGTCGTTTGATTTTTATAAAGAGAGGATTTACTTTCTTTTTAAGATGCATTGAGGATTGAGATTTGACCTGCAATGAGATACTCACACCACTCCTAAAGCTTTTTTCACTTCAGCTAAAAGTATCTCTTCTATCTCTTTGTAAGTCTCTATAAAAGCATCAAATTCTTTACCGTCAGGATCTTCAAAACCAACATGTATTTTATGCACAGGACGTGGAAACATCGGGCACGTTTCGTGAGCATGAGAACACACTGTGACAACTAAGTCAAAATCTATGTCTATCATTTCATCTAAATGTTTTGAATAGTATTTATCACTCCAAACACCCTTTTCCTCCAACACTCTTTTAGCATTTGGGTTCACCTTCCCAGATGGAGCTACCCCACAACTATAAGCTT
>JACNLH010000138.1 GCA_014381585.1 Candidatus Sulfurimonas ponti | reverse complement strand
AAAATATGATCTTAATTTAGAAACATTTGAAACTGCTATAGAAAACATTAAATAGGCACACTTGAAATCTCTACTTATAAGGCTCACTCTTGGTCTGAGTGA
The DNA here is from genome assembly GCA_014381585.1 of Candidatus Sulfurimonas ponti. Taxonomy (GTDB): domain Bacteria; phylum Campylobacterota; class Campylobacteria; order Campylobacterales; family Sulfurimonadaceae; genus Sulfurimonas; species Sulfurimonas ponti. The sequence goes on along the minus strand of JACNLH010000138.1, from coordinate 3,305 downwards.
GCAAGACATCACTCCTGATGAAAGAGTTCATGTTGATAACTTCTTACAAAAAAAATACCTTACTTTTAAAAACAATGTTTACAAATTCAATTCCAAATACCGTGCCGGAACTCTTGGTCTTGTCCAAAAAGGGACTGCCTATCTCACTGTTATAGGTGAACTCACACGTGATTTATTTATTGGCGAAGGAAACTTAGCTGATGCCAAAGAAGGCGACTTAGTTATATCACAAAGACTTCTTGGAAAACGGGGAGCCCCGTCTGCTAAAATTGTAGAGGTTGTCGGTCGTGCTGTTAGTTATTCCATCGGTTACATCATTGTTAAAAATGGAACAAACTCTCTCGTTGATATCAAGACTGAGTATCCGACGGGTGTGGAAATTCCTCCAGAAGAACTCAATAGTTATAATCAAGGCGATGTGTTTAAAATAGACAACACCACCTACACCATCATGGAGAAACTGGGCAATATGTCTGATCCAAAGGTGGATGAGAAAATTGTCCTTGCACAGTTCAATAAACATGATGCATTTGAACCTGAAGTTTTAGAAATAGCATCTTCTTTTAAACCAGTGGATGCAAGTAAGTATCCTTCAAGAAAAGATTTACGTTCCCTCCCGTTTTGCACCATAGATCCTGTGACTGCGAAAGATTACGATGATGCTATCTATTGGGATGCAGAAAACACCACACTTTATGTGGCTATTGCAGATGTCAGTGAGTATGTAAAACCTTTTGGCCCACTTGATAATGAGGCAATTTATAGAAGTTTTTCAATTTATCTTCCGCATCGTTCTATCCCAATGTTACCGCGTCAACTAAGCGAAACACTCTGTTCACTGCAGCCTCATGTTGATAGACTTAGCTTTGTCTTTGAGATGAAACTCAACTTAGATTCTTTAGAAGTAACAGCGTCAAAAGTCTATGAAGCCATTATTCATTCAGACAGACGGTTTAATTATGAAGAGATAGATGCATATTTTGAGGGAAAACTCCAAGCAAAAAATGATAAAGAAAAAGAGATATTTGCTTACATCACAAAGCTAAGAGTTGTCACCGATGCACTTAAAGAAAAAAGATTAAAAATCGGTTATGACTTCCGTTCCAATGAGCTGGAGATGCAGATTGATGAAAACTCTAACCTTGTTTCTACAACTTATGCAGAAGAAACTCCATCTCACGCACTTATAGAAGACTGTATGCTTTTAGCAAACAAAGAAGCGGCACGTCAGTTTGAGCGTGGAATATTTAGAATTCATGAGCCGCCTTCACAAAATAAACTACAGATTCTTTATCAAGAACTTGCTGGAATCGGGATGTTTATAGATATAAAGAACTCCATAAAAGAAACAATCACAGAGATTCAAAAACAAGCGCAAGATATGGGTTTAGCTTCTGAAGTGGATACACTCATTATCCAATCACAAATGCAAGCGAGGTATGCACCGCTAAATTCTGGTCACTTCGGTCTTGGATTTGAGCAGTATACACACTTCACTTCACCAATCCGCAGATACTCAGACCTCATAGTTCACCGCTTACTCAAAGCAATAAGCAATAACGACACAAATGAAGGCTCTTACGTATTAAGAAACATTGAAGCGCTCAGTATGACCATAAGTGAAAAAGAACGTGAAGCAAGTAAGATAGAAGTTGAATTTCAACAAAGAAAATTTGCACGTTGGGCTGCCTCGAATCTAAATCGTGAATTTAAAGCTAGAATAACAGCAACCGATCCCGATATAAAAGCAGAAGTTCACGATGAGATTCAAGGGGCACGGTTAAATATCACTTCAGTTGGCGATATACTTCTCTTTGAAGATGTCTTAGTTAAAATTGATAAGGTTGACATCCCTAAAGCAAAAATCTTTGCAAGTGTAGTTTCTAAACTGGATAAAGATGTATAAAAATGAGTTAGACAATGCTATCAAAGCAGCTAAAGTTTCTAACAGCTTTGTCTTTTTTGGCGAAAGTGACTTTTTGATTGATATGTATACAAATATGATGTCAAATATTGAGGACTCAAATATCCTCTCTTTTTACCACGATGAGTACAATTTCAAATCTGCTAAAGAGCATCTCTCGCAATCTTCTTTATTTGGGGACAGAAACATACTCATAATAAAAAGTGAAAAGAAAACTCCAAAAAAAGACTTGGATATATTTATGGAACTTTGCCAAAAAAATCCAGACAATATTTTTATCTATGCTTATTATGGAAGGGACCACAAGACCTATAACAATAAAAAAACCTTTGGGAAATTCTCTACAATGTGCGTACGGTTTTTTAACCCTAAAGATTATGAAGCACAAAATATTGTTCTTCAAGTGGCAGAGGAAAAAGGTGTTAAAATTGACAAGTATTCCGTGTCACACCTTTTAAATGTACACAATGGCGATGTGGCACTTGCCTGTAATGAGATGGATAAACTACGTGTGTATGACAGAGAGATAACAACCAAGGATATTGAAAACCTGGTCTTTGGTCTTGCGGAGGTCAGTATAGATGAACTTATTAAAACCCTACTGGGTAAAAAAGATTTCAAAGATGAGCTGCAAAATATTTTAGAGCATGGTGAAGATGAGATACGGATTCTAACTGCAATAAGTTCATTTGTCACTCAGCTTTACATGTTTAACATCTATATACGGGTCAACGGTGCACCAAATGCTTTAGAAATTTTAGGCTACCCTGCTCCGAAATTTGTAGTGGAAGAAAAATCAGCATTATCTCTGCGTTTTAAGCCAAACACCTATTATAAAATGCAGGAGTTATTGCTAGAAAGTGAACTGAAAATGAAAAGCTCCGCTGTGGATAAATGCGCTATCTTACTTTCAACACTTATAAGATTGCAAAAACTTATTTAAAAATCAACCCTCGTATAAATTTACTAAATCTATAAAATCACTCAAACTTTTTGCAAAAAAAGTCATATGTTTAACATCATTCTCATTAAAACCATCATCTTTATTAAGCAGTTCTAAAACACCCACTATTTCTTTATCAACATTAAAAATAGGCGCCGTTACGATATTCTTTGTTTGGTATCCTGTCTTGGTGTCAATAGCATCAAAAAACTTAGAATTTGAATGCACATCATTCTCAATAATTGCCTTTTTAGTTTTTAATGTTTCCCCCACAATACCTTTATCAGCTGCTATAATTATTCTTTCAACACCATCAGCCAATGTTGTCCAAAGTTGAGAATTTTTAGGGCTGTATATAAACATAGAGCATCTATCCGCCCCGATAACTTCTTTTGCATATTTCGCGATATGAGGCAAACCTTCGGGTAAAGATTTCTT
>JACNLH010000059.1 GCA_014381585.1 Candidatus Sulfurimonas ponti | reverse complement strand
ATCAATGATAAAATAAAAGAGCAGTTAGATACCTTGGAACATGTTATTTTAGCTGGCTTTACACATGAACCTGTAGTGAAATTATCTGAAAGATTGGTGAAGTTAACCCCTGAGGGTTTAGATAAATGTTTTTATTCTGACAATGGTTCAAGTGCAGTTGAAGTGGCTTTAAAAATGAGTTATCACGCACATTTAAATGATGGTGATGGAAATAAAACAATTTTTGTATCTCTTAAAAATTCATACCATGGTGAAACTATAGGGGCACTCAGTGTTGGAGATGTTGAATTATATAAAGACACCTATAAACCATTACTACTTCAAACTTTACAAACGACAGTTCCTGAGGATACGACTATAGAGGCTGCACAAACTGCAGCAAAAGATTTTGAAGAACTTTGTAAGCAAAGAGCTGATGAGATAAGTGCGATTATTTTAGAGCCTCTAATTCAAGGGGCAGGCTATATGCATATGTATCATGAAGAATTTCTAGTGCTGATTCGTGATATATGCACAAGATATAATGTACATTTAATCGCAGATGAAGTTATGACAGGGTTTGGAAGGACAGGTGAATTATTTGCTTGTCAAGTTGCAGATATTTCACCTGACTTTATAGTCCTCTCCAAAGGTTTGACGGGTGGGTACTTGCCACTCTCAGTGGTGCTTACCTCTAATAATATTTATGCAAAATTTTATTGTGATTATAATGAACATAAAGCATTTCTACATTCTCATTCATATACAGGAAATGCCCTTGCCTGTGCGGCAGCAAATGCAACTTTAGATATATTTGAACATGATAATATTATAGAAGAAAATAAGAAAAAATCTGAGTATATTGCAACAAAGTTAGAAAAATTCACAGAACTTAGTAATGTAAAAATAACTAGACAAAGAGGGATGGTAGCGGTAATTGAGTTGCAAGGTTATAAGTCAGAAGATAGAATTGGATTGAAAGTGTATCAATATGGATTAAAGCAAGGAGTTTTACTACGTCCATTGGGGCATATTATATATTTTATGCCGCCTTATATTATTACCAATAAAGAGATAGATAAAGTGATGGATGTTGCGTATGAGGCTATTAATTTATTGAAATGATTTTAATCAAAATTAAAATCATTCTTTGTGTTATCAAGCATTAAAATACGACAACTTTTTTCTAATATGGCAAGTTGTTTTGCCATCTCATGCAAGTCTCTGTTAAATGAATACACTCCATAGCCTCGAATAACCATAATATTTGTTTTTTGTGTTTGAAAATAATAGGCGATTTCACTTTCAGCTCTATCGTACCAGTCATCAAACTGTTTTGGATTCACTATCTCAATTCTACCGATTTCTTTATGTCCAAAATAATCTTTTGGCGCAATAATATTATGATAAAGTGAATATGCAGTGGTGAAAGGCGGCATGGAAAAGGATATGAATTTTGCATCTGAGATTTGAGAATATATATTACAATGAATTTTAGAATCAATACTTGCTTGGTTCCAACGGTAGTCTCTTTTAAAATAAAGTTCAATTAAACTTGAATCATCTATCGCATCAAACACCGCTTCTTTTGTGTTTATGATAAAACGGTTTGATTCTGTTTTTGCAGATATAGAACCATGGTAAATTCCAAAAAAATCTTTTCTGAACATCGAAAGGGATAAGGTCGAGAGTTGCGTGTTTAAATTAGATCTGTTCATATTACTTCCGTTATTAAAATGTATTGATTCTCTTTAGTTCCAATATTCTAGCATTTTATAAATTATTTTCTCTTTTAGTATATATCTTAGGGAGCTAAGAGAGGATTAAATAAAACTTTATAAAGACTCATTATGATAAGCCCCTCAGTCAGTATAAACTTTTTATAGATATAATCTTTTTTTAAAACTTTATTTTATGGAGATAAAATGCTGATACAAATACAAGAGATACAACAAGTGGCAAATGAAGTGATGAACATGTTACATGAAGAAGAGATAGAAGTTATAAATAATATTCATGACGCTGTTTTGGCTAGAGATATAGAAAAAATTGATGAACTTTTTCCAGTCCTTTTGTTTGATGTGGAAGATCACTTCAGTACAGAAGAGACTATGATGCAAGAAAACAACTATGGCAATTTTCAGGTGCATAAAAATGATCATGACACCATGAGAGAAAAATTAAAAAAATTTCACAAGCGCTGGGAAGTTCTTAAAAGTCCAAAAGAGCTGCAAGGTTTCTTAGAAAAAGATTTTAAGAGCTGGTTGGTTTTACATATCTCTAAATGGGATTCAGAAACTGCTTTACACCTTAACGGCGGTGGAATGTAACACTATCACAACTCAGTTTAGAAAGCTAGGGGATGGGTTTTAAATTTATTCTCTAGCGAAGCCAAACTGACTTGGATCTATTTTTTTACATAAAGATTAAATCTTGAAATTTCTTCCAATGCAAGATCAAATTGACTAGGTTCTAATTCAAAAACATGAATCCCTTGATCCGCCACACCGAATATTTTATCCGAATTGTTTTCTGTCACTAAAGCAAAGTAAGCTATTTTAGGTTTCCTGTGTTTCATAAGTTTTAGAATTTTGATTCTATCAGCAAATTCAAAACTTAAATCGCAAATGAGAATATCATAGTGATTACTATCAATAAGCTTTAGCGCTTCTTCACTATCTTGAACTTTATCGACCTTGTTAAATAATTCATTGAAAGTTTTGGTGTTTGAATTAAACATTGATTTATTTTCTTCTATAAATAGCACATTCCATTTTTTACTTGCTGGCATTATTTTCCTTGTATTATAAATATTTGAATTTTATGAGTCGTGATTTTATCAGTTTTAAGCTTATTTTCTTAGTAATTACAAAGCTTATGAACTTAACCGAATAATTCTATATGCTATTTAGAAGTGCAAATGTACAATGCCCTCATGAATATTGAGAATATGACACTGAAAACCCCTTATCTTTCATTGGATAATGAGTTTTACGATTTACGAAATCCAGAGCCACTTGATGAGCCTTATTTAATAAGTTTTAATCCTGAGGCAGCAAAATTAATCGATCTAGATAGTGAAAGTTATAATGATCCTCTTCTTATTGCACTCCTTAATGGTGCGTTCAGCCCAAAGGGTTCGCGTTTTTTTGCTATGTGCTACGCAGGACATCAGTTTGGTAACTATAATCCATGGCTTGGAGATGGAAGAGCTATGAATCTTGGAAGCACTCTTGGATGGAATCTGCAACTCAAAGGCAGCGGTGAAACACTTTACTCACGCACAGCGGATGGAAGGGCGGCAATGCGTTCTTCTATACGTGAATATCTTATGAGTGAGGCAATGCATCACCTTGGCATTCCCACAACCCGGGCTCTTGGTATCATAGGATCCAAGACCAAAATCATTCGCAATCAAATGGAGAATGCTGCCATTGTCATGCGTATGTCAACCAGCTGGATACGTTTTGGAAGCTTTGAGTATTTTTATTATAATCGTGAATATGCAAAGCTTGAAGCACTTGCTGAGTATGTCATCACTGAGTCATTTCCACATTTGCAAAAGGATGAAGACCGGTTTTATAAAATGTTTTGTGAAGTTCTTGAGCGTACAGCAAGCCTAATCGCAAAATGGCAGGGAATAGGGTTTAATCATGGTGTGATGAACACTGACAATATGTCCATAGAAGGGCTTACTATAGATTATGGCCCTTATGCTATGCTTGATGATTTTAATTATAATTATATTTGCAATCACACAGATAAGATTGGCCGTTACAGCTACGGTGAACAGCCAAATATTTCTTATTGGAATCTTACAAAACTCTCTGAAGCGCTTTCTCCCATAGTCTCAAAAGAAAAAATGCAGAAAAAACTTGATGAGTATGGCGCTTTTATTTATCCAAATGCTTATATAGATGTTGTTCGAAAGAAGCTTGGATTATCTGTGAAAAATACCAATGATGCCCAACTCGTTGAAGAGCTTGTAGTCACACTTCATGAGGCTTATGTGGATCACACATTATTTTTTCGGACACTTAGCCGCTATGATGGGGACAGGGCACCTTTGTATGATATCGCCATGGAACCTGTGGTTGTGGATAACTGGCTTAAACTCTATGATAAACGTTTATTAGACGAAACTTCCACGCAAGCAGAGCGTCAAGAGCGTATGCTTCAGACGAATCCAAAATATATTTTAAAAAATTATATGATTCAAGATGCTATTGAAAAAGCTGAGTGTGATGATTATTCGATGGTGGAAACGCTTCTTTATATCGCATCCCATCCGTATGATGAGCTGCCAGAATTTGAAAATTTTGCGGGAGACACACCTGAGGAGTATAAAAATATTGGACTTTCATGCTCGTCGTGAGAACGAGCTTTGTAGAATTAATAGCTACCTGCCGTATGATTTTGCGCTAAAAATTGAGCTGTGACTGTATCCATTGTTTGGATATGGTGAATAAGCCATTTTTCTAAATTACCTTCGATATGAATTGTTATCGCTCTTGGATCTTTCGTTTTTTCAAAATACTTCACCAAAGCTTTAAGTTCATGCAGATGTCTGTCGTGTTCAGCTTTATGTGTATCATAGGCTGGAAATTTTGCTTTTTCCATCATCTCGTTTTCTGTAGAAAAGTGCTCAATCGTATGCTCTAATAATTCATTCAATATTTCACTTACAGCACTTATATCATTGTTTTTTGCTGCATTATCCAGTTTATTTACAATGATTATCTCTTCTAGATGTGTATCATTCATACTTGGTATGGCAACCATCGGCAGTTGTTCTTGTGTTATCATAGTGTTTGGTCCTTGTCTTATTTAATCAGTATCGCATCAAGTTCATCTGCATAAATGATTTCTTTTTCAAAAAGCAACTTAGAAAGATTTTGTATACTTTCCCAGTGTTCATCCACCAAATCTACAATTCTTTTTTCACCTTCAATCATCCATCGTCCAAGTGCAGTGTCAATTTTTTCATGATAGTGTTTAGTGTCTTTGGACTTGATAGAGTTTCCTTGTGCGTCCATCACACCGTTGATATTTATATATCCGACTTCTTTATCCATCCCAAAGTGAGCTATGGCTGCATAGGCATCACGAGTTGCTTGTTGCAAGTCATTTGAAGCACCGGTGTCCACACCGAGAATAGTGCCAAATTGTTTAATCTGTGCTGTTCTTCCCGCTAAATATACACAAATCTTGTCTTTAAAATCTTTTACAGTCATGTTGTCTTGCACATCATTATAGTTATGTGAAATAAAATGTTCATTGTTGTCTCTTGGGGTTAAACTCACATGTTCAATATGAATATGCGGCATTAAAACCTTAGAAATCACAGCACGTCCCGCTTCATAAATCGCTGTTTCTTCAAACATCTCCTCAAGAGATAAATAAGACTGTCTTTCACCATATTTAATTCTATTGAGCTGGTCGATTATAATCTCTTGCGTTATAGCAGGTAAACTATGACGTAAACAATAAAAAGAAGCTTCTTTGCCGAGCAGTTCAAGTTGTGCCCCTGTGAATCCTGCTGTATACATTAGAAGTTTATTTATATCAAATATGCCGCTTGTAGGTTTTTTTTCAATGATTTGTTTTAAAAAGTATTCCCTTGCATCTTTATCAAGATTATTTATCTCAATATGAATCTCCACTCTTCCCGGTCTGATAATCGCACTGTCAATATTATCTTTATAGTTGGTTGCAGCAATGACAAATATATCTTCACCTTTTTTGGCGGAGAATCCATCCATTTCTGATAATAGTTTATTGATAGGGATCTCTTTACCGTTTCCTGCATCACGCTTGCCAAGTGTATCGATTTCATCGATAAATATAATAGCCGGTGCATACTCTTTGGCTTTAGCAAAAATCTGTCTGGTTTTTTCAGGTCGCAGCAATTCAAGTCCGGTGACTGATATAAATGGGAGTTCAGCTTCTTTAGCAAAAGCTTTTGCAAGCATTGTTTTCCCTGTCCCTGGGGGTCCATATAAAAGCATACCTTTTGGAGGCTGGATGTCGAAGCTTTCTAATTGCTTTGGTTCTTTAAAAAAGTTGATAACTTCACGGAGCCTTTGTTTTGCTTTATGATGACCGGCGATATCATCAAATGAGACCTTAGGTATGTCAAAAACAAGCCCGTCTTCACTGAAGTCTTTGATTCTGATCACTTGTAAAAACTTGCAGCTATTCACCTTATAGGTGATAATACCGTTTTTGTCTGAAACAGTGTCATTAATCTCAAGTGTTGTGTTTTTTCTAAAAAGCTCTCTTACGAGTGTTTCATCTTCTATAAGAGGATAGACTCTCTCATTTAAATACCTGACACTTTCTTTAGAGAGGGAGATTTTTATCTGTTTAAAGTTTTTGATAGGTCTTTCTGAGTCTTGAATGTATTGAATTATTCTATTGAAAAAAACTGTGCTCACCTTGTCTTTAAGACGTCTTGCATCAAGTTCTGGAGCAAAATTAAGTATCTGTATCTTTAAAAAGTTATCAAAATTTTTGCTAAGTGTAAAGTCAATATCATACTTTTTAGTAAATTCTTCTTGATATGTTAAAAACACTTTTTTAGATATTTTTTCTAAGGCATCATAATCGAGCTTGTTGAAAAGAACTATATTCGCTTTGGAAAATCTAGAAACAAGTTCTGGAACTATAGCTTCTTGAACCCCGCCGCTTCTGGCATCTCTTTTTGTTTCACGTTTGATAGCTTCTAGAATCATTGATTCGGCTTGGATATAGTCTTTTTGAACTAAATCTTTAAATCTGTAGTCAAGGTAGAGTTCTTTACCAACACTTGTAGTGATAATAAATAAGGTTTGGGTGAAGTCAACTAAGTAAGTTGCATTTTCATCGCTGTAGATGATGTCTGGATCGTCATTGCATGGCTCATCTGTGACCTTATCCCAACCACAGGCATCACGCATTTTACCACCTTCAAATATAGAAAGAAGATTGTTTTGAATTGTGTTGTCACATTTTTCAAAGGCATCGAGTACGATAACTGCTTTAGGATTTCTATGGACAAATCCTGTGAGTTGACCAACACCATATCCCTTCCATCCAGCAGGATATCCATACAATTCTCCACCGTTTTGTTGATGGTACTGTGTCATATCAAATTTCATTATTTTGTATTTAGGCAAATATTGTGACATAAGTTCAGCAAGGTATGTCTTACCGGTGGCAGGTGATCCTAAAAAAAGATAGGTGTCTTTAGGGCCTTTTTGATCTTTGATATTGTTTTTCATGCTGTTAGCTACAATACTTATCGCCTGATCTTGCCCAAAAAGTTCTCTAGAGAGATCCTCTTTAAATTTTCTTGCAAACACTATATCGCTTTGAGTCTCATCGATGGATTCATCATCCTCTTCATCATGAACAAAACTTTGATTTGCTTTTCTGATTTCTGCTTTGACTAATTCTTCTGTACTTGTCATATTTTCACTTTTGATAGTTTTAAATTTTATAATCTATAGTGTGAATTGTAGCTTTTCTATCTTAATAATGGAATGGCGAATATAAGTGGAAGAAAATATTTTAACTTACACTTATATCAGTTTAAAAAAAGTGGTGAATTAAAATAATCTTTTTAATTTTTTTGCTTGACGAGCGTCAGTGATACGTTTGAGCATTGCATCTAAATCTCCGGTTGATCGCACTTCCACCACAGCATAGACAACAGCATGCAAGGCCACATATTTGCAATAGGTTTCAATGTCCTCACAATCACTTTCTTTCATTTTTTCTTCTAAGTTTATTTTTTGTGACTCAGACACTTCGAAGCCGAGCTCTATAGATGCCTCTTCAGATGATAAACCTGCAGAGGTAAGCTTGAAGGCTTGTGTTTTTAATGCTATCACTTTTAAGTACGCAGAGATTTCATCGAAGCCATTTTCTGCCATTCTTAAATTTATAGTTTCTTTTTGTGATGGTGTCACTTTAAAATTTATATTCATAAAGTTGTATTTTCCTTGAGAAATTTTTGTATCTCATAGTATTGTAAATTGACTTAAAAGCCTATTTAAAGGCTTCATTATGATGAATTAATAACTTTTTTAAGTATGAATAAATATTTAGATGAGTACAATAAGTGTAAAATAAGCACATAAGGTTTTATATGGACTCTGAAATATTATATTCTTTATTTGGAATAATCGGCTTTATTCTTGTGATTTATTTTACGCTTAAATCAACTTCCGCTAAGATGGATACGAAGACTGAAGCTAAGAAAAAAGAAGAGATAATCCAAGAGTATAAACTAAGATTGGAAAAAGCCTTAGAATCTCTTAATGATGATAAGGATTTAAGAACAGCTAAAAAAACTCAATTGTTACAAGAGTTTAACAGTGAATTTTCTCGGAATATATTTTTTGATGAAGAAGAGATCCGGGATATAATTGCTGAACTTTCACTCTCTTAAGTATCTTCCTTAGCTACGTATGGGATGAGCTTATAGCCAATACCATAAATGCTTTCTAAAGAATTTTCAGGCAGTTTTTTTCGTAGTTTAGACACTAGTTTTCTAATGTTTGAGCCATCAATAATCTCATTTAAAGCATTGAAGTGGGATACTATCTCTTCATTTGAATAAATTTTCCCCATCTTATGTGATAATAATTCAAGAAAAACAATTTCAAATTTTGTCAAGTAAACACTTTCTCCATCATTTTTGATAGACTTGCTATCCTTAATGTAGCTAATATTTTGGGATAAATGTATCTCTTTATTTTGAGGAATAAGCACTTTAGTTGTATGAATTTTTTTGGATACATTTAAAAATGACCCTAGAAGTTCTTGATAATCAATAGGTTTTTTAATAAACTGTTCAACACCAAGATTTATAAGTTTAAGTAAGTAATGTGTATCGTCATAGGCTGATAAAACAATAATAGCTTGCTCAGGATTTTCTTTATAGATGTTTTCTGTAAGTTCTATCCCATCCATTTTTGGCATTTCAATATCTGTAAGCACTATGTCATAGCCTGCATTATTCTCTTTTTTATATCTTAAATATTGATTGAATGCTTCTTGTCCATCACTGCAAGTGTCCACTGTTTTAAAAATACTTTTTAATATGTTGGAGGTGTTCACCCGAAGTTCCTCATGGTCCTCTGCAAAGAGTATAGACAGAGTGTTGGTATACTTTTTAATTTCACTGGGGTTTTTCATTGTGTTTACTCTTTGATAAATTTTATTGATTCTAGTATACCAATATATTAGTGACATTTAAATTAAAATTGATACAATGTCATAATAAATTTTAGCAAAGAGAAAATATGAATATTATTATAAACGGTGAAGTGAAAACATTCCCAGAAAATACCAGTTTAATGCAAGTTTTAAAAGAACTTTCCCTAGAAGGAAAAGTTATGGCTGCGGCTGTCAACATGGAAATTGTAAAACAAGACAGCTGGAATGAGTGTGTTTTGCTTGATGGAGATAAGTTGGAGTTATTAGATTTTGTAGGTGGCGGTTAAAGAGTTTTTGTCTGTATTGCTGCAACCGCAATAGCATATTCACCATCATGTGTAATTGAGACACTTGTATCTATGATATTGTATTTTTCAATGATGCTTTGTGATAAAATCACTTGGGGAGCACCTTTTTTAGTTTTAGATATTATAATGTCATGAAAAGCACATTCACTTCCTATGCCAACACCAAGAGCTTTTGAGACAGCTTCTTTAAGGGCCCAAAATCCAGCAGCGGTTTTAGAGTTTTTAACGAGTTTTATTTCTTCTTGAGAGAGGAATCTTTGGAGGGATTTCTCGCCAAAGCGTTCTATTAAACGCTCCATGCGAGAAGTTTTGATAAGGTCTATACCAATCATTTACTGAATGACAAATTCTGTAAAGTAGATACCTTTTATTTCACCATCGGCAATCATTGAATTTAAAGTATCCATAACCTGTGCTGAAACTTTTCCTTTTCCTTTTTTGGAAGAAATTTCTTCTAAAGTTTTTGAAGAAAGGATTCTGATGATTCTGTCTCTTAGAACCGGGCTCTTCGCATCAAGTTCTAAACTTAACTCTTCACCTTCAAGTTCAAGTGACATAGTGACTTTTAAGTATCTGCGTCCTGCATCACTTTTAAGATTTACAGTGAATGTGTCAAGCGGGTATAAGATACCAATTTCACCGAGCAGTCTTGAGTCGTCCATTTCAGATGTGCCAGAAGTGCTTCTTTTTGAGGTTTTGACTCTTTTTTCTTTCTTTTGCGGCTCTTTAACTTCAAGCATCTCTTCTTCATCTCCGCCCATTAAAAGGACAGCTACAACAGCACCGATTAAAATTACAAGCACCAACACAACTATGATGATTATCATTAACATATTGGACTTTTTCTTTTCGGGTGCCTCTAGTTGGTCTTCTTCTGTAGATTTTTCAGCCATTTTGTATCTTCCTTGATTTTATTCCTAGTAGTACATTAAATACATATCGCCATTTTTGAAGAGTTTTTTAATATTTGAATGTGATAAAAGGTTTTTATTTTTAACAGATAATTTTAATTTATTTTAAAAATAGATTTTTTATATACACTCTTTAATATCTAAAGCTTTCATGATTTCTTCAAATATCATACCTGAATCACGATTGTTATCTTCATGATATTCAATAACAAGCACCTCTTTAGTATTTGAAATATTACATGTATACGTTTCTGGTTTTATTGGGTATTTTGCAATGATTTTGTCTATTGTGGAACAAACTAATTCACCTTCTTCTCTTCCTTCATATGCTAAAGACAGCTTAGAATATTTTTCTTCACTTCTACATTCTGCATCAATCATTTTCGACCTTTAAATAAATTTTTTATTAATCTAAGTATACAATTTTTTTAGGTAAAAGTATCTTTATCTGGCAGAAAATCAGTACCATTCCAACAGTTTTGTCACTTCATCCGCAATAAAAATTTTCATACTTGTTTTTTCAAGCGGTTTTTTTGCTAAAAGGACCTTTGAAATATTTTGCATTGCAGCTTCTTTAAGTCTTACATCGAGTGCATACACCTCTCTCACATCACCGACTAAAGACACTTCCCCGATAAATACAGTTTCTTTTGAGATTGCCCTATCTCTAAAACTGCTTATAATCGCAGCCAACACTGCCAAATCTGCGGCAGTTTCTGTTATCTTAATTCCACCTGTTATATTTATAAACACATCATATCCTGATAATGGAATCTCCAGTTTTCTCTCAAGAAGCGCTAAAAGCATATTGAGTCTGTTTGTGTCAAAACCTGTCGCTTGCCTTTTTGAGTTACTTGTATGGGACTCTGAAACAAGAGCTTGCACTTCTAGTATGATAGGACGAGAACCTTCCATGATAACCGTCAAGGCTGAACCGGCTTGTTCTGAATTACGGTTAAAAAACCTTGAAGAAATGTCAGTGGCTGAGACTAAACCTTCAGAGCGCATTTCAAAAACACCTATCTCACTTGTCGGTCCAAAACGGTTTTTAAAGCCTCTGAGAATTCTAAGTTCTTGGGATGAATCACCTTCAAAATATAAAACAGTGTCAACCATATGCTCCAGCACTCTAGGACCTGCAATAGATCCTTCTTTTGTGATATGACCGATAATGAAAATTGCAATATCTTTTTCTTTTGCGATTCTCATAAGTTCAAAAGTGATTTGGCGCACCTGTGTGACAGAGCCAGGTGCTGAAGTTATATTTTCTGAATAGATTGTTTGTATGGAATCTATAATCAAAAAATCATAATTTCTATGCTCGAGTTCCACTAAAACCTGCTCGAGCCTTATTTCACTAAGAAGGTATAAACTTTTATCATTGGCATTGAGTCTGTTTGCCCGGAGTTTAATCTGTCCGGCAGATTCTTCACCGGTCACATAGAGTACATTTTTAGCAGTTGAAGCTATGTTTGATGCTATCTTGAGCAATAAGGTGGACTTTCCAACACCGGGGCTTCCCCCGATAAGTGTGAGTGAACCAGGAACCACCCCTCCGCCAAGTACACCGTCTAACTCTTTATCTAAAGATGAATATCTATAAACTTCATTTTCCACTATTTCACTGATACTTACAGCTTTTGAAGTTTTTGAGCCACTTGACTTAGTCTGTTTCACCACTTCTTGCTGCTGTTGGTTTAGTTCTATAAATGAATCCCAAGAGCCGCAGTTTGTACATTTACCCATCCATTTTGGAGTGCTTAGTCCACAGTGTTGACACTCAAACAGTATATTTTTTTTAGCCATGCTATGAAGCCTTTGCAGTTATGATTGGAGTATTTTAATCTATTTGGAGGGAGAAGATATAAAATATGTCATTTTGCAACATTTTATATCTATGTTTTAAAAAGCTTTAGTTTATTCTTCTTCTATAAAAATTGCATCAAGCAGACCATCAACAAATTCATACTTGTCAAATACAACTAAGTCATCAGCTTGTTCACCCGTTCCTATATATAAAATAGGAAGTTCAAGTGCATAAGCGATACTGAATACACTTCCACCTTTAGCGGTGCCATCGAGCTTAGTTATGATAATACCGTCAATACCGATCATCTCATTAAAAGCTTTTGCCTGAGCAATTGCTGAGTTTCCTTGAGTTCCATCTAAAATCAAGACTGTTCTATGCGGTGAACCAGGATGTGCTTTGTCACAAATCCGGTGTATTTTTTTAAGCTCATTTGCTAAGTTGGTTTGTGTATGAAGACGTCCTGCAGTGTCGATTATGACATTGTCAAAACCTTTTGATTTTGCAGAGTCAATAGTGTCATATGCGACTGCAGAACTGTCATGTCCTTGTTTTGATGAAACGATGGGAATATCGAGTTTTTTAGACCATAAAGTGAGTTGCTCAATTGCAGCTGCACGAAATGTGTCTCCAGCTCCGAGGATCACTTTTTTCCCCTCATTCTTATACTTTTGAGCAAGTTTAGAGATAGTTGTTGTCTTACCGGCTCCGTTGACTCCGACAATCAACTCGACAAAGGGTGCAGTGAACTCAGGTTCTTTGTAGCTTGTGTAAGCCAGAGTCGCCAAAAGTTTTGAACGTAAAATTTCACGTGTTATTTTTTCTTGGTAGGTCTGCTCTATGATGATTTCCACTAAAGCATATTCCACATCCGCTTCGAGTAAAATATCTTCAAGTTCATCTTTGGTGAAGAAAATCTTTTTTTTAGGGGCCACACTTTTAATAGCATCAACAGTCTTTGAGAGAGACTTGGTTATAAAGCCGAACATTATTTTCCTAAAGCTTGTTTTATATCACTTTCTACAAACTCTTCTTGCACTTCACCAATATAGTGATTTATAAGTTTTCCATCTTTGTACATAGCCATAATAGGGATAGGAAACCTTTCACCCATTTCTAAAGCTGTGGCAACTTCATCAACTAAACGACGATTCTCTGAAGAATTTACAATCGTATATTGGGCATTGTATTGCTTTTTAAATTCTTTCAATGCATCATTGGAGATACCGTCTTCAATAGTCACGCCGATTACAACTAGATCATCTTTGTATTTTTCTTGTAAAGATGTAAGGTGTGTGGCACTTGCTTGACATGGTGGACACCATGTGGCAAAAATATCAAAAATGATCACTTTTCCTTTTGCGTTTTCAAGTGTGAAACCATCAGCTTCTTTTTTAACAGTGTATGCTTTGTTGTCAGTGGATGTTAATACGTATTCGTTTGTAGAAATCATAGTGTTTGATTTTGTAACAGAAGATTCTTCAGCTGAGTCTTTACTTTTTTCTTTATTGCCACAGCCTTGGAAGAAAAGAGCAGCACTTATAAGCGAAATAAAAATTGTTTTTTTAAACATTGAAAACACCCTTGTTTTTGTTTTTTAAGTAAAATATGGGAAATTATAACCATAAAGATTTAAGATGACTCTTACAAAAGAAAAATTTAGAGAAAAATGTTTACATAAATTACGCACATCACCCCCGCATAACAAACTCTATAGAGATTCTTTGGTGAACAATAAATTATTAGCTGAACTTAAAGGTGTGCGCAATAAATCAATATTGATATACTATCCGCTGGCTAATGAAGTTGATCTAATTAAAGTAATAAAAAAAATTAGAAAAACTAATTATATTTATATTCCGTTTATGGAGCAACAAAGCTTTAAAATGGTAATATTTAGATTACCGCTTTATAAAAAAAAGTTTAATATTTTTGAAGCCGGTGATTCATTTAAACAAATAAAAAAAGTCGATATAGCCGTGGTGCCAGCTATTGGAGTGGATGGTGATTTACAAAGAATCGGTTTTGGAAAAGGGATGTATGATCGTTTTTTTGCAAAGTTGACAAAAAAACCATATACGATTTTTGTACAAGCTGATGAGTGTTATACAAGAAAAAAGATTTGTGATGCACACGATATTTCATGTGATGTGTTACTGACACCAAAGACAATAAAAAGAATAAGATAGGGGAAAAAATGTTAGACGAAATACTGATTGGTGGCGGAATAGCCACAGTTAGTGGAGTCGTTGGCTTTTTCATATCTAAAAAATTAATTATTTCAAGTTTTGATATTTATACAGATCAGGCAAAAGCAAAAGCCAGTGCTATTGAAAATGAGGCACACCTTCTTTTAGAGAAGTCAAATGTGAAAGCTCGTGAAATTCAAGCTGCCGCCGCTAAAGAGTATGAAGATGCAAAAGAAAAAGCAAAAGCAGATTTATATCAACGAGAAGATGATGTGCTTCGAAAAGAACAGAGCTTTAGAAGATATAAACAAAATGAAGAGGAAAAGCTTCATAAAGAGAACACCCGCCTTAAAACGCAGTTAATTAATTTAGAAAGAAATGAAAAGTCATTAGACGCACTAAAACAAAAGTACGAACAAAAAATAGATGAAGCGCTCCATTCGATAGAAAATTGTTCAGGTATGACAAAAGAAGAAGCTAAGCAGGTGCTTCTTGAAAAGATAGAAGAAAAGTCTCGTGAAGAGATCGCCCATATTGTAAGAAAGTATGAATTTCAAGCAAAACAAGAAGCGGAAAAAAATGCAAATTATATTTTAGCTCAGGCTACAAGCAGGTTTGCAGGTGAATTTGCTTCAGAGAGACTTACAAATTTGGTTCACTTAGAAAATGATGAACTCAAGGGTCGTATTATCGGTAAAGAGGGAAGAAATATTAAAGCCCTTGAAACGCTGATGGGTGTTGATATTATCATAGATGACACTCCAAATGCAATTTTGGTGAGTTCTTTTAATCTTTACAGACGTGCAATAGCAACAAAAACATTGCAACTTCTTATCGAAGATGGAAGGATTCAACCTTCAAAGATTGAAGAGATTTATCAAAAAGTCTCAGATGAATTTGAAGCTGGAATACTTGCTGAGGGCGAAGAGCTTATTGCTGATTTAGATATAGGTGTTATGCATCCTGAACTTAAAAAGCTTATAGGCCGGCTAAGATATCGTGCGAGTTATGGTCAAAATGCTTTAGCACATACGCTTGAAGTTGCGCATTTAGCAGGGATAATGGCATCAGAGATGGGTGGAGATCCGATTCTTGCCAAGAGAGCCGGTTTACTTCATGATATCGGTAAAGCACTCACGCATGATCATGATGGAAATCATGTGGATTTAGGTGCTGATATATGTAACCGTTATAATGAAAACAGTGTGGTGATTAACGCTATTTATGCACATCATGGCCAAGAAGAGATCAACTCTATAGAATGTGGTGCAGTATGTGCGGCTGATGCACTCTCAGCAGCCCGTCCCGGTGCAAGACGTGAGGTCTTAGAGAGCTTCTTAAAAAGAGTCACAGAGATTGAGGAGATAGCATCTTCACCTAATGGTGTGAAACAAGCGTATGCTATTAATGCCGGACGTGAAATCCGTGTTATTGTAAATGCAAGTCTAGTCACAGATGATGAGTCTATTTTATTGGCTAGAGAGATAGCTAAAGAGATAGAAGAGAGAGTTCAATATCCAGGTGATATCAAAGTGAATGTTATTCGGGAGAGCAGAGCTGTTGAATATGCTAAGTAGATAAATCTACTTAGTTTCACTTCTCAAGTATAAGAGTTTGTGTCGGGAATGCAAAATTTAATTTGTTCTCATTAAACTCTTTTAATATACTCATATTAATCGCATCATTGGTTCCTGCTATGGGTGAACCGCTTTTCACCCAATAAATCACCAAAATATTCAATGAAAAATCACCAAATGAATCAAAAGCGATAACAGCATCTCTTGTATGCGCATTCTGCGTAATGATTTTAGTTAAAATCTCTTTTGCAAGTTCTATATTTTGAGGTTGTGTATCATACGTCAAACCTAAGGTGAATTTTATTTTTCTCCCTTTTTCTTTTGAAACATTCAAAACCGGGTTATCTGTGACTTTTGAGTTAGGCATAGTCACTATGCGTCCATCGAGAGTTTCAAGCTTTGTGCTTCTCAAACCGATTTCTCTTACATAACCTTCAAAACCGTTTAAGATGATTCTATCGTTTAAATCAAAAGGCTTGTCACTGAAGATGATAAATCCGCCAAAAAGATTTGACACAGCATCTTTAGCAGCAAGAGCAAACACTAAACCGCCGATTCCAAGACCTGTGATCATAGTGGTCACATTGTAGCCTGCATTATCTACACCTATAACAATAGTGACAGTCCAGATAGAGATTGAGATGATTTTTCTAATGATGGGGAGTAAAATATCATCTAAGTCAGTGTCTGAGCTTTTAACTTTTGGCACTATATATTTTTCCATGAGGGCATTAAAAAGACGGTTTGCAAACCAGGCAATGTTAAATATAACAACAAAGTAAAAAACACTGTCAATAAAATTTTTAACCGCTTCACTCATTGTTAACAAGTCTATGGCAAACCAGACACCTAAAAGAGTGATTGCAAGCGAGAGAGGCTCTTCTATCATATCTATAAAGATAAAGTCTAAATCATTAGAGGTGCCTTTAGTGTAAACTTTAAGTGTTTTTTGGATTATCCAATATAAAAGTTTGCCAACCACAACAGCTCCTCCTGCTATAACTAAAGCATAAAGCCAGTTTTGAAGGGTGTTGCCTAAATATATTGTTTCTAACATTACTATTCTCCGATAAAATTTTTGTAATTATACATTAATATATTTGTTTGATATACTTAGGCAATAAATAATCACAAGGTCTTATATGAAGTGGAAAGATTTACGCAGAAGCAATAATATAGAGGATTTCAGAACTCGGGGCGGTGTTGGCGGATCGGGTGCACGTATGAGATTATTAGTGCCCATAATGAGATTCTTAATAACAAATAAATATGGCCGTGTGATTCTTGGAATCGGTGTGGTGGCATATTTCTTAGGCTATAACCCATTGGTTCTTTTGTCATTTTTAGACCCTGCGATACAAGAAGAAAGAACTGTGACTAAACCGACAACTCAAGAAAATGAAACAGCAGAGTTTGTTTCGGTGGTTTTAGCACAAAGTGAAGATGTCTGGCATAAACTTTTTAAAAAAGAAGGTTTACTGTATAAAGAACCAAAACTTGTTTTATTTCGAGGATCTGTAAATAGCGGCTGTGGATATGCCAGTAAACAAATAGGGCCATTTTATTGTCCTGCTGATAAAAAAGTGTATTTGGATATGAGTTTTTTTG
>JACNLH010000076.1 GCA_014381585.1 Candidatus Sulfurimonas ponti | reverse complement strand
CATATCGGTCCATCATTTTTTTGTTTTCTTTTGCAACTTGAATACTTCTTTGTTTTGTCATTTTCGCTTCTTCATTTTTAAAAACAAAAGAACGAATTTTTCCAAAACCGCGGTACACCATATCTTCTATGGGTTCATCCATATACTTTTTCGCTTTATTGTCTTCTGCTTGCCTTGTCATTTCTTCATCGTAAAGCACTGAATGACTATACGCTTGAAAAGAAACGAATCCAAGAAGAATGATAAGTATAAATGATAGTGAAATTGCAAAATTTTTCTTGTTTAATATTTTCATAGCAATGATTTTAGAGTAAGTTAGCTGTAATAAGAATAAAAGAAGTGAAAAAATAGCCCAAAAAGCCGTCTCGCGATTGGCTTGGTTCTAAAAGCCTAATTTGGGTGAAGAGAGAACTTCCTATCGGCGACAATTTCTCGACCCTGATAAGGGGTCTCAAACGAAACCATCGACACACAAAAATCCTACTAGTTCACGATTTGAAAATGTAGAACCCTCATATTTACGAAGTGTCGAACTTCTCAGACTACTAGCAATATTATACTACTTTTTACATTATTTTTATATAATACATTCACATATTCAAAAAAAGGTGTTTGATGTCCTATATTCCACTCATAGCACGTGTTAATTCCCTCCCTCCCCTTCCTGAGTCGGTTATTAAAATTGAAAAGCTTTTTACACATGAATATCCTGACATTGACACTCTTGTGGATATTATTATGGAGGATCCCTCTTTGACTGCAGATATTTTGTCTAAAGTGAATGCCCCTTTATATGGTTTTTCTAAATCAATTGTTTCCATAGTCCAAGCGGTGACACTTTTTGGTGCTCCGCAAATTCGTTCTATCGCCCTATCCTCAAGCATACAAAGATCCTTTGATATTGATTTAAGTCCATACAATATTAACACTGCGATGTTTTCAAAAATCAGTATCACCCAAAGTGAACTGTTTTTCCACTGGTATATGAATATTGATCTCGATATGGCCCGGGATCTAACCCCGATTGTATTTTTAATGGAAACAGGAACAATACTTATCGCTAAAGAAATAATTGAGAGTGATAAAGTAGAAATTTTTCAAAAAGACTTAAGTAGATACGAAAATATTTCTGATGTTGAAAACATACACACTATGATGAGTGCAACACAGGTTAGTGCTCTCATATTTCAGCAACTTCACCTAAATGAAAAGTTTTCATCGGTGATGCAATACTTAGATGATGAAAAAGAAGTTCCTTCTGCAATGAAAGACACTATATCTATTATAAAAATTATACGCGCTGCTATAAATATCCAAGATCAACTTAGCGAGTATTCTTTATCTAAAGCATTTGAGCTTTTAGAAGAACATCACTATGACATCAATATTTTTAAAAGGGCTGTAAAAAGGATTAAATCGAAGTACTATGAATGACTCTTTTTTAAGTAATCATCTATATCTTTAAACAGTTTTGCAAGTTCTGCCTCATAAAATGCGATTAATTTAACCCAGTTGCTTCTTGGTCCTTTTTCAAGACTGTACTCCATGGTTGCTGCATTTTCACAAAGCTTATATGCACCGATACTTAAAGAAACATCCTTAATATCCATAGCCTTAAGTCTTGCTTCTTTATAATTACCTATACGGCATAAATCCTCTAATTCTAAGGCTGAATTAATATACATCTTTTTAAAATCTTTTAGAATTGAACGATAAAATTCTGTATCATTATTGTATCTTTCCAAGCCAATCTCTATCGATATTTGAGAATATTCAGCTTCTTCTGATTCTAATGCTAAAGTTTTTAATATATTGAGCTGTTCCTCTTTCTTTGGCAGATGGAATGCATCATAGATTTTTTTATAAAATATGTCGATTATAATAGGCTTAGATATATGCCCCTGCATACCGCAAGAGATCACTTTTTCTATCGCTTCTTCCATCACTTCTGCTGTTAATGCAAGAATAGGGATAGTGTCAAACTTCTTATGCTGTCGTATTTTACGAGCTGCTTCATAACCATTCATAATCGGCATATTTAAGTCCATCAATACAAGGTCAAACTCTTTTCCACTCAGCAGTGCATCCACCGCCTCCTTACCGTTAAGAACATATGTTATGCTTATACCGGTGTTAGAAAGCAAGCCTGTGATCACTTTATGATTGACTTCATTATCCTCTGCAACCAATATTTTTTTATTCACTTCACCATCTAGAATATTTTTTGCTTTTTTTAGTCTTGATTTACTGTCAACTTTTTTAGACACATACAAATCGATCATCATATTTAATATATTTTGCTGATTAAACGGTATTTTCAAGTAGCCATCAACATGAAGTTCTTTAAGTATTTTTGTATTCAGACTACTGAAAAGATCATTCAATATAACTAATTTTAAGACTTGCTCTTTTTGCATCTGCTGCAGTCTTCTAACCGTTGCTATATTAAGTTGATTTTTATTAATCATGATAATATCAAATTCCATATCATTGTCAATAATAGATTCCTCAAAGGAAGGTATAGTATGTGTTCTATATTTAAAATAGCCTAACATCCGAATAAGTTGCATCGTGTTGTTTGAAGAAGCATCCACAACCAAAACCCTTTTGTTGAGCAACTTGGCTGAAGGCAATCTATACTGGCGTTTATTAAGATGATCTTTTAATTTAAATCCTATAGAAAAAGTGAATGTTGTTCCTTTGCCTTCTTCACTCTTGACTTTGATTTCACCATGCATCATTCGAACCAACTCTTGTGAGATGCTGAGTCCCAATCCTGTTCCGCCGAATTTTCTACTCGTTGATTCACTGGCTTGAGAAAAAGATTGAAAAACAGTTCCCAACTGTTCAGTTGACATCCCGATACCGTCATCTGAGACAATAAACTCCAACTGTACATTATCCCCATGACTTGAGATTTTATTAACACAGAGAGAAACTTGACCATCTTTGGTGAATTTTACAGCATTGCTCAAGAGATTGATCAAAACTTGACCTAAACGTAAAGAATCTCCAATAATATGAGAGGGAACGTCTTTATCGATATCAATGAAACAATTAATGTTGTTATTCTTTGCCTGCATCGATATTATATTTAATACATACTCTAAAATATCATTGATATTGAATTCAGCCTTTTCAATATGTAATTCGCCTGCTTTAATTTTTGAAACATCCAGTATATCATTTACAATATTGAGTAAATTATTAGCAGAACCTTCTATTTGCTTTATATATTCTTTATCTTGTTTTTGTAAATCTGATTCAAGCACTAAGTGTGTTAAGCCCATGATAGCAGTCATAGGTGTTCGTAGTTCATGGCTTGCATGAGAAAGATATTTTTCTCTATCTTTAATTTCTAAGCTTAACTGTTCATATTTTTCATCATGTATCATTTTAGGTAACCACCAAGTAAACCCCATCTTGAAAAGTAAACAAGTTTAGGAAA
>JACNLH010000029.1 GCA_014381585.1 Candidatus Sulfurimonas ponti | reverse complement strand
GATTCATACTCTGTTTTTGCATCACTCTCATCGATTAGTAATTCTTCATATAACTTTTCACCTGGACGTAAACCGGAGAATTCTATTTTTATCTCTTCTTTACCGCTTAGTTCAATCATCTTCTTAGCTAAATCAACTATTTTAATAGGTTCACCCATATCGAGTATAAATATTTCACCACCCGTTCCAATCGCTCCAGCTTGAAGAACAAGTTCACAAGCTTCAGGAATGAGCATAAAATATCTGGTGATATCCGGATGTGTCACTGTGATATTTTTCCCACTTTCAATTTGTGCTTTGAACTTTGGTATCACACTTCCGCTAGAACCTAAAACATTACCAAAACGAACAGCGACAATATCTGTACCCTTTCCATTTGAATTTTGCGCATATAATTCACATATTCTTTTTGTTGCACCCATTACATTTGTTGGACGTACTGCCTTATCCGTGGATATCATTACAAATTTCTCTACGCCATATTTTATAGCAGTGTCTATTACATTTTTGGTACCGATAACATTATTAACAATACCCTCATAGATATTTGATTCAACAAGAGGGACATGTTTGTATGCTGCAGCATGAATTACTATCTCTGGTTTGTATTTTGAAAAGGTATCATCTATATCACTCAAATTTCTTACGCTCTGCATAACCGGCATCACTTCAATATTTTGTAGTTCTTCAATAATCATATATAAATTATATTCACTATGATCTAGCAATATAAGTTTTTTAGCTCCGAATATTTCACACTGTCTAGATATTTCACTACCGATACTTCCCCCGGCACCAGTGATTAAAATAGTTTTATCTTTTATAAATTCTGATATTTTGCTCTTATCTAAATCTTTTGGATGACGGGCAAGCAGATCCTCAACAGATACATCTTTTATCTCTGCCCCATAGTCTCCGTATTCACTCGCGACTTTAATACTAGATATATTTAATTCACTTAATTTATCATAGATAGATGGTAAATCTATCGTCGCATCCACTATCGCAACTTCACACTTTACATCCAACTCTATAAATTTATCTAAAGAGTAGACTTCAACACCATTCACTTTAATATTTTCGTAACTCTCATCGATGACAGCAACCGGAAAATAAGCACTTGCCTTATTGTTTATAGTTCTTAAAATAGTATTCGCATGATTTAGGTTTGCAATAACGATAGTCGCTTTAGAGTCGATGTTTATTTGATTGCTTTCTAAATACAAACGTTTACTCACCCTCAATGCTAAAATCATAAATAATGATATAAAAAACTCTATCGCGATAATAGACCTTGGTATAGTGATATTTACATATATCAATACATAATCAATAAGCAATAAAAGCATAGTTGTGAAAAATGTCACATAAATAAGACTCGTCGTGTCTTTAAAACCGAAATGTCTCCAACTAATATTATAAATTCTAAAATAGTAAAACAGTGTAACACGTAAAAACACCAATATGGCTATAGTGATATACACGGATTTTGTAAAAGCATCCGGAATAGCAAAATCAAATCTTAGGTTGAAAGCAATCAATGTTGATAAAGAAATGATGGCTATATCAAATAATATAAAAAAAAGTTTCCTTTTTAATTCTGAGGGTCTAAAAATCAAACAAATCCTTTTTTACTTAAGAGACCGTAAAATAAACTGTGTAAACCGACCTCTTATTCCTAAATCACTTGGTGTATTTTGACATAATTTCACTGAAAAATATACTAAGCTGAGGATAAATCTCAAACCAATTGTCAACTTCTAAATGGATTTGCTGGCTTGATATCTATCTCATATCCAAGAAGTGAAAGTATTTGATTTACTGTAACAATACTGATATTTGCTATATATCCATTTTCAAGTTTTGACAAAGTTGCTCTTGAGATACTAGCTTGCTGTGCTAAACTTTCTTGAGATATCCCTTTTTGTTTTCGCAAATCTTTAATAGTTTTTCCAAGTTCTGATAGTATCATTATCAAGCTCCTTTACAGTAACCTCTTTCATCGATAGTTTCCAACTATCCAACATCATCTTTCCGATTTTAAAATCTGGATTTTTGAGTAAATATTTCTCAAGCTGAACTATACCCCAACAAAGAGCTTCAAAACACTCTTGATAATACTCTTTTGCTTCACTTAAAGTTAAAAGACAACTAGTCTGACCAAACTTGATAAGAGTATCTTTTGAGTACCATAACTTTTTACCCTCAAGCATAAGTGCTGGCTTGTCTTTGTGTATATACACAACTGTATTAACCACATCATATACAGGCGAATAAAAAATATTTTTAAAATCATCATCAAACAACAATCCAAAGTTTTTCAGATGTGCATCACCATTTTTAAGTAGGTAATTCATCACAACTGTTTTATAAAAAGCGATCATTGACTCTTTTTTATTGGTGGTGTATCCATATATAATCTTAGCGATTTGTTCATAGCTTCCATCGTATTTACTATCTTTATTTTTATCCATCAAAGATAATATTTCTTCAAATCCGTAAAAACTTCCATCACTTTTCAGTGTAAACTTCTCTACTATTAGAAACTTATTATTTTTAGAGAGTTGAATATTTGCTATTTTCACCCCTGCATTTTGAACTGCTTTGAGACAAAAATATTCATTGAGCGCTAAATCAAAATACTCATCCCCCCAGGTTTTAATGATATACTCTTTTGTATCTAGTTTCTCTTTTTCTTTTAAAAGTGCTATTGTTTTTGGCTGTACTCCACTTATTGCATTTTTGTTTAAAAAGGTTTGCAAAAGACTGCTAAAAGTATCATTGGTATCATTGACTAATATCTCATCTATATCCAATACTGGAAACTCAACACTATTTTGCAGGCTACTTTTAAACTCTACTCTTGATTTGATATTGGAACTTAGAAGTGAAAAGATTAAGTAATCATCCACTTTACCATACTCTTTAGATAAGATATTTTTAAATATCTCATACAAATACCCTTCAGGTAAAAAACTCTCTAAAAAAGGTGGAAATTTATAATCATACAAATATATCTTTTGAGTATTTGGCAAAGAGAGTGAAATAGAGTTTTTTATATCAAAATTTTTATAGTCTATGATCAAATTTCTATTATCTTTGATAAATGATGCAATTGTTGTTTGGTTGTGAAGTATTTCTATCATTTGGCTACCTTGTATAAATTAGTTTACAACTATACTAAATAAATTCTATTTTGTAAAGTAATTTATACATTACTCACTCATCACTCAAACTTTTTTTTACTATCTACAAACTTCATAGCACCATATAGCAGCACCAAACTTAGTGCAAAACCTATAGCCACATTTGGTATGAAATATACAAGTGCTAATATCACTAGATTTAATCCTAGCGCACAAAGTGTCACTTTGCTATGACTCCACCCTGCTTGTGTAAGTCTCTGATACGCATGCTTTCTATGAGCCTGAGATAATTTCTCACCATTTAATTTTCTTCGCACTAAAGT
>JACNLH010000062.1 GCA_014381585.1 Candidatus Sulfurimonas ponti | reverse complement strand
GTGGAAAGATTCTAGGATACATAGGTATTCTGATTGGACTGATGGTTATTTTGGCACTAATGGGTAGTGAAAAAGAAAATATGCTTTTAAATATCAACAAAGAGGGTCGTTTATATTCTACTAAAGCAATGCCTGATGGTAAAGTGAGAGTTGATAATGCTTATGTTTTCTTACTTCAAAATACGCAAAATGAAACAATGGATTTTTACTTTGATGTAATCCCTCCAAAAGGTATGGAAGGTAAAATCACAATTCTTAAACCAACGAGTAAATTTTCGGCCACTCCTGGAGTTAAAAAGAAAAAAGTTGTAATTCTCAGTACGACAGATGTGCTTGTGGATGAGGCTAGAAAAGATACAATTATCCCTATTACAATCAAAGCGTATGCGATTGGACATGAAGAGAATATTGTTGTTTACAGAGACGCAGTGTTTATCTTTCCCAGAGCAGATGAATTAAGGAAGCATAAATAATCGTCCTTTAATTTTTAATCAGATAAACTTTAAACTATTAAAATAGTTTGGAGTTTATTTTGTTTAAAAAAATTATTCTTTCTCTTATCCTTGTTTACACCCTCTTTGGCTTTATAGCTCTCCCGTTAATTTTAAAACCTCAGATTATTGATATTGTTGCAAAAGAAACAAATGCCAAAATCGAAATTGATTCCATCTTTTTTAATCCATATGCTTTTTATCTTAATATTTCAGGTCTGAAGTTAAGTTCACTTGATGATAAAGAGCTTGTTCACATTAAAGATATATTCTTAAATATAGAAGTGTATTCACTTTTCAACTCTGCAATCCATCTTAAAAATTTTATCTTAGAAGAGCCTAGAATCTCACTGGTTTTGGATAAAGATAAAAAAATCAATTTTGCATCTATCGCCAAAACAAAAGAAGCAGAAGTCTCAGATGATACAAACAGCACAATGAAAACACCTAGAATCATCCTTGATAGAATTGCCGTTGTGAATGGGAGTATGAACTATGAAGATTATTCCCGGGGTGATAAATTTGAACTGAGTCTTGACACCATAGGTTTTGAGCTAAAAAATATAGACACAAATGACTTAACTTCAAGTGATGCAAAAATAAGGTTTTATACATTGCTCTCTGATGGCGGTTTTATAGATTTAAAGAGTGAAATAGTGGGATTTGAACCTCTTGTCATCAAAGGTGAATTAGGCTTTGAGGCGAGTAAACTTTATACACAGTGGCGCTATGTTGAAGATGACTTGAATCTTGAGGTGGCGGATGGAAAGATCTCTTTAGATGCCGAGTATTATGTGAATCTTGATGATTTAAAAGAAACAACTATTTCCAAAGTGAATATAGATTTACAAAATTTAAGGGTGAAACCAAAGGGAAATCACAAAGATGTGTTAACGCTTGATTCATTCTATCTTCATGATGCGACTGTAAAACCCCTTGCTCAAGATGTGCGCTTGAAAAAAATGGGACTTCATTCACTCAGTATATCTGCTAAAAGGGATGCAAAGGGTGTCATAGATTGGCTGGAATATATAAAAATAAATACAAAAGACCAAGCTAAAGAGTTAGTGGCAGAGAAACCTGAACAAGAAGAAAATAAGGATGCGAAGCCTTGGAATGTTCTTGTTGACGCAATTGCATTAGAAAAAATCAAGGTGAACTTTATTGATGATGGAATCAAGCCATCGGTGAAGAACACTCTTGATGAGTTGAATATTTTTGCACAAAATGTTAGTTTAGCCGGCGAAGATCCACTAAGTTATCAAATGAATCTGACTTTAAACAATCAATTTAAGTGTACTTCAGAGGGTTCTGTAATTCATAATGTTTTAAATGCAAGTTCTTATATGAAATGTAGTGAACTGGATGTCACACATTTTATCCCTTACATTGATGACATTGCAAGAAAAGAGTTAAAAGTTTATAATGTAAAACTACGCAGTTTAATGGCTGGTTTTGATGCAAATGTAACTGCAAAAGATATTAATTCAAGCATAGTCATAGATGTCAATGATGCGAATCTTCACCTAAATGCATTTGCGCTTAATAAAAGAAGCACAAATAGACGGCTCGTGACTTTCAGTGCTTTTGATGTGAGTGGAATAAAGTTAAACACAGCTACAAAAGATGTGAAAATCACAGATACAACTATGAAGTACTTAAACCTGCGAACTGCCAGACTTGGTGATGGGAGTTTAAGTTTAGAAAATTTAGTCGTCCCCAAGCAGGCAAAAAAAGTTGTGGGAGTGAAAAAAGCCAAGGTTGGCACAAAAGAAAAAGAGTATAGAGTTCATCTGGATAAAGTCTCACTCAAAGGCGCGAAGGTGAGCTTTGTGGACAATATGTTGGATCCAAGTGTCGCATCCAAAATAGATAATATATATCTTAGCGCTTACAATATTGATTCTAAAAAATATTCTTGGATGAAGTATTATCTCTCTGGGCGAATAAACTCTAAAGGAAAGCTCAAAGCCAGTGGAAGCCTGAGACACACCCCTCTCAAACAAGCAGGAAGCATTGAACTTAGCAAAGTGGCTTTAAAAGACTTAAATCCTTATATAGATGAACATGCCTTTGTATATTTACAAGATGGGTATTTAAGTCTTAAAACAAAGACAAAGTATAGCCCCTCTAGCAAAAATCCTGATTTAAGTGTCAACGGTTCTTTTAAGTTGGATGAGTTATTTGTGCATGACAGCCGTGATGATTCTGCCATAGTTTCTTTTAATAAACTTGATTTAAAAAGCTTCACTCTTGAAACACAACCAAACAGACTCTTTGTAAATGAGATTGACATAGATTCCTTTTTTGTAAGTGCGCTTATAGATGCAAATAAAACGATGAACTTAGCCACTCTGATGAAAGGAAGCGGTGATGCAAATGCAAGTGCGGATATAAACACCACGCAAGAGTCAGTGGCAGTTGTCGATGAAAATGTAACCCAAGGTGAGAAAAAAGAGGCTTTCCCTGTAAAAATTATGAAAGTGAATGTAAAAGATGGAAATGCAGTGTTTGCTGATGCATCTTTGCCGATTAATTTTAAAACGGATATTCATGATTTAAACGGTGTGATTTATTCTATTTCATCAAACCCAAATGAGACCACCTATATAGATATTGTCGGTGAAGTGGATAAATACGGTTCTACAAAATTAAAAGGAAGTGTGAATGCTGCTAATCCAAAAGCATATACTGATATAAACTTTAATTTTAAGAACCTGGATTTATCGGCTATGAGTGGATACAGTGCAACTTTTGCAGGATATAAAATAGATGATGGGAAATTATTTTTAGATTTAAATTACGATATTAAAGAATCAGTGCTTCTTGGTGAAAATAGTATTATTGTTAAAAATATTAAGCTCGGAGACACACTGGAGGTGGAAGGCGGAAGTTCTCTTCCTTTGGGCTTTGTTATCGGACTTCTTGAAGATAGTGATGGTGTTATAGATATAGATATGCCAATACGCGGTAATGTGGATGAACCTGATTTTAAATACGGTGCGCTTGTTTGGAAAACTTTAGGGAACTTAATCTTAAAAGCAGTTGCTTCACCATTTAGCTTTTTAGGGTCTATGCTTGGAATTGGCGGGGATGAGCTTAAGTATGCTGAGTTTGAAGGCGCTTCTTTAGCAATACTTCCGGCTGAAAGAGAAAAACTTGACAATATAGCTAAACTTCTCCTCAAGCGTCCAAAAATGGATTTAAGCATCACAGGCACCTATAATTTAGAAATAGATGAAGCAGCGATGAAAAGAGCGAAATTAGCGGATTTAGTGGTGAAGTTAAGTGGTGCTAAAAATGAAGAAGAGAAAGTGAGTGCGATGAATATAGACCTTTTAGAAGATATATTTGAAAAAATAACAGGGGATGATGACAAAATAGATAAAATTAAAGATGCCCTTGAAGATAAATATGATGATAAAGAGAAGTTTAAAAGAGCATATCTTCAAGCTTTGGTGAAAGAGTGTTCGGCTATTCAAGTGGTTAGCCTTGAAGAACTGCAAACATTGGCAAGAGGAAGAAGCAGTACTATAAAATCATATTTAGTAGATGTGAAAGAAATTAACAATGCAAGACTTCAAGAGCTAGAGATTGCTGAAGTGGCGGCAGATGATACAAAACTTATTCGATCAAATTTAGCAGTGCTTGTAAAATAAGTTAGAGAGTGTTTAATTTTTTTAATACTCTCTATTGTAGCAGTTGTCAGCTATATTAAGCCAACTCGTTCTAAAAACCATACAACAGAAATAGCGGCAGTGATAAATGTAAGGATTTTAATAATATGTTCTTTATATTTGTTATCTCTTATAAAGTACAGAGGTAGCATATATACAAGCACCATAAATATTTGTCCAAACTCCACGCCAAGGTTAAAGCCAAATAGAGCTACTAAAAATGATGTTGTATCGCTGACCTGTCCAACTTTGAGAACATTGGCAAAACCAAAACCATGCATAAGTCCAAATACAAAGACTATTTTATAATTAACATGAGAATATAATTTAAAAAAGTTCAAAGATGCCACAACAAAAATACTTAAGGCAATAGCGCTCTCGACTAAAGGAACACTTGGCACATATAAGCCAAATCCAGAAATAAAAAGTGTAATCGAGTGTGCAAGAGCAAATACTGTAATAATCTTAAATAACTGAAGATAAGAACCTTTTAAAGCGACAATAGGAATCAAGAGCATAAGTATAAAAAGAAGATGATCTAAGCCATCTAAAATATGCACCACACCTTCTTCTATAAAGACAATTAATCTTTCCCATTGAGTCATAGGGGTAGATGTGAATTTATAGTGCTGTAAGTCTTTACTCAAGATAAAGTCCCCTCGATTATCACTTAAGTGTATAAGAAGTTTATGTGTATCCTCAAGTTCAAAAAACATATCATACTTCAGCTCCAAGTCATCAAGTGAGATCCCTTGAAAAGATTTGTTTATTTGCATATAGGTTTGAAGGTTATCGCCGCGAGCAATGCTTACATTTGAATCCTCTAGAGGTAATTGTTCACTATTTGAGTAAAAAGCGATATGCTTCATGACGTACTTTAAGAGAGTTGTTTGATGGTTTCTCATCTCTTTATGAGAAACTATCTCATTTTTATTATCATCCATAAAGGTGTACTTTTCTTGTAAAAGTCTCGTTTCAACCTCTAAGTTTATGTTTAAAGTGTCTGTGGTTTGATTGTAGTCTACTTGAAGATAGTTCTCTTTTAAAGCATGGGCATAGAGTGAAATCGATAGAACACTCAGTAAAAGTATGTGTTTGATAAACAGCATATATTTTCCTTATTTGTAAATAGTCTTAGAATATTTTTGTGAATTCATCTTCTATTTTTTTGGAATTATATCAAATTCTCATACAAAACATAAGTCATGGCAATCTTGAAATTGTATTTTTTAATAAGTTTCTCACTGCGGTTTGTATATAATTCTTAAATAAAATAAATAAATATTTTAATTATTATTATGGAGTGTTATGATGGCATTTAGTGCAGAAAATAGGCAAGGCACGATCAGCGGTATTATCTTTGTGGCAATTTTTGCGGCGGCGGCCACTTTTATATCCAGTATTGAAGTTGTGAAAGCTTTGGGGATTTCACCTTTAGTTATAGGGATTGTGATAGGAATATTTTATGCAAACACTCTTCATAATCAAATACCAAAAGAGTGGGGGACAGGGATCACATTTTCTGGTAAAAAGATTCTTAGATTTGCTATAGTGTTCTATGGTTTCAGAATCACGTTTCAGCAAATCGCTGAGGTGGGGATGAGCGGATTTATGGTCTCTCTGATTATGCTTAGCACAACATTTATTCTTGGAACATATTTGGGGATGAAAGTCTTTAAAATGGACAGGGACACGTCTATGCTCACAGCTTCAGGAGCTTCAGTATGCGGAGCGGCTGCAGTTTTGGCAACGGAACCGGTTTTAAAGTCAGAAGAACATAAAACTGCAATAGCAGTTTCTATGGTTGTGCTTTTTGGAACTATCTCTATGTTTTTATATCCTGTGCTTTACGCAGCTGTAATAGAACCTGCCACTGGTTTTTTACATATGACTCCTCAAGAGTTTGGTATTTATGTTGGCGGAACTATTCATGAAGTTGCACAAGTTGTTGCAGTCCCGGCTTCTATCGCCGGTGCTCCTATTGACATGGCTAATTCCGCTGTTATTGTTAAAATGACAAGAGTTATTATGATTGCACCATTGCTGATTGTATTAGGTGTTTATCTCTCTATGACGATGAAAAAAAGTGGCGGTGAAGCAAGTGCTGTAAAATTGGTCATCCCTTGGTTTGCAGTTTATTTTATCGGCATGGCAGGATTTAATTCTTTGGGTCTTGTCCCTCAAAATATTGTGAACATTATCAATGAGATAGATACTTTCTTGCTGACAATGGCAATGACAGCGCTTGGGATGGGAACCATCTTTTCTAAGTTCCGCGGACTAGGACTTGCCCCAGTCTATACGGCACTTTCTATGTTTATATGGTTAGTTGTGGGTGGATTTGTTGTTACAAAAGCAGTGACTGCTATTTTTTAATAATATCCATATTCATTTTTTCTAGTTTTGTGTTGATTTGCAAGGCTAGATTTTTGTAAAGTGTTGCCATTGCAGAGGAACAAAACTCTGCATTTTCACTATTTATACAAAAAGATAAAACGGTTACTTCCTTGCTTGCACAGACAACAGAAGCATTTCTTTTTGTATTGAAAATTGCTGCTCCTTCTCCAAATGTTGTTCCGCTTTTTAAAACACCGACTTGTTTACTTTCCACAAAAACATGGCATTCTCCAGAAAGTATAAAAAATATTTCCTGAGAAATATCCCCTTCTTTGATAATAAAATCTTTGAAATTATATTTGACAAACTGTAATTTTTCAATCATGGCTTTGAGTTCATACTCATCTATATTTGCGATAAGGGAGATTTTATTTTGTACGCTTAAAAGTTTTTCTAATGTTTTAGAGTCTCTGTTGAACTCGGAATTTTCATGCACTTCTAAAAAAGCCTCTATATCGTCAATGTCATATTCAACTTGCTGTATCATTTATATATCCTTAAACATTTAGTTAGGTAGCGGTACTCATCGGTGTAGGGCAGGTCTATGCTAAGTCTGTGTTTTATATAAATTTTTGAGTTAATATCTTCGTTTGTATTTATGGGCTTGAAAAGCCGTTTAAGCAGATCTGATTTATTTGCTTGCATCCATAAAAGTTGATCAAAATAAAATAATTTTGTGTTTAAGATACTTTTTATAGAACATATTAAATTGTTGCTTTGATAAAGAAAATCATCCTTAAAGAGATTAAAATATAAAGTCTTTAATTGTTTATACTGTTGAGTGATAATCTCGATTGTTTCTTTATCGTAGGCATCAATAAAGTCATTGTTTTGTATGTGAGATATTTCACTTCTCATTTGAATAAGCAGGTCAATTTTTTTTTCAAAGCTTTTTTCAAACAGTTTTTCCAGATCAGACAAATAATCTTGATGACTAAGGTGGAGTTTGTATAAATTATTAACATCTCTATGCACTTTTTTTAAGGTTTTATTGACAAAATTGAAATCTAAATTTGTGAAATGATTCATGCTTGTATTTAGAAAGTCAAATGTGAGTAAGTAGTTTTCTTTTGGTTGCACTAAAGCATTTTCATCAATAAAATCATAGTTTGAGTCAACAATATCAAATGCCCCGTCAAAAAAACTATCATTCAATGCCAATATATCATTAGTGAGGATATCTATATTCATACAAGGATTATAACACTTTAAGTGCTAAGTTTAATAAAACTATACAATATAAAACTATATAATTAAGGTTCAAACTACAAAAGGGGTCAAAAATTTATGTCGCATTTACCAAATACGTTAAATTCATTTTGGCTCTGGCGTGAGATTTCAAAAAAGCTTGGAGTTTCTAATCCTGCTTATAAATACTGGACTAACACACAAAATTTAAAGCTTAATAACAAGTATGTTTTTTTAAAAAAAGAGACATTGCCACCAAAGCATGCACATGTGGAAGAGATTTTAACTGACCTCTCAGGGCACCTTCCCATCAAGTATGCATCAGATCAGCTCCATGTGAATGAACACTTGTTCTTGAGTGATAAAATGAAGTTGCATAAAGAGTTTGAATACAAGTTTGTAGAAGAGATTAAATTTGTTAATATTAAAAAATTTTTCCGAGAAAATGGAATTAATGTGAATAAAAACTCTATAGTGCAACTTGGCAAAATGAAAGATTTGGATCTAGCGGGAAGCTCTGCATTTTATAATTTAAAAAATGATTACGGCATTGTAGTGTACGAATAAGATGAATATATTTTTTTTAGAATTTCGTGATCCTCTTTTTTCAATTATTATATTTTTTGCATTGATTTTTATAATCACTTTTCTTTCTTACTGGTGGGGAAGATATAAAAGAAAAGAGGACTATAAGCATCTTGACAGATTTCTGAAGCAATTTCGTTCTTTACCGACCAAAGATGAATTAAAGGAGTTGGTCTCACGCGGTGAACTATCTCAAAAATCATGGATGCTTCTGGCAGCTTCATATTCTAAAAGCGGAAACTTTGAAAAAAGTATTGAAATTTATAATGAAATTTTAAAGCAGGCGGATACGCATAATCAAAAAGAAATTATGTATTTACTGGGTAAAACCTACTTTAAAGCTGGATTTTTAGAACGTGCTAAACAAATATTTTTAGAAATATTAAAAAAGCATCCCCGAACACCGCAAGCTTTAGAAACACTGCTCTTAATTTATGAGTATATGAAAGATTACAAGTCTGCTTTGGAAGTCTTAGATCCCTTGGATGAACTAAAAAAAGATATCACTTGCGACACTTTATATTTGAAATCTTTAGAGCTATTAAATAATGTTGAAGTGCCTTCTGAAGAAAAAACACAAAAGCTTCTTGATTTATATCTGCGCAGCAGACGTTTGTCTTATATGGTTTTTGAGTATCTGTTTCGGGTGAATCCTTCTCTTGCCTGGGAGAATTTTGATGCATCTGAGAGTGAAAATTTGGTTGACTTACTTTGGAATATTCCAAAAGATGATCTCAATTTAGACGTCATATCTGAAAATTCATATCTTAGAGAGCTTTACACTGCCCGAGGAGATTTTGATTTATCATTAAAAAGCAGTGTTTTTGAATTTGACGCACTTATAAACTTAAGAGGAAAGACAAACGCAACACTCAGTTTTGAATATATTTGCACAAACTGTAAACAATTATATCCATTTCCGTTTCACCGTTGCACTTCCTGTCAGTCTATAGATACAATCAGTGTGGAGTTTCATCTGGTGAAAGATTATAATAAGGATTTTTGTGAAGAAAGTAATTCTTTTCAGTGATTGCTCTGCACTATATAACTCTGCTTGTGTTGAAAATGAGAGATGTGATATACTAGCGTGCACTGAAGCAGATAATATAAAAAATACTGAGGAGAGAAGTGGAAAATGTCAAATAATATAAAACTCTTAGAAAAGAGCTTGGGTTATGAGTTTAAAGATAAGAAACTTATTACCGAAGCACTCACGCACAAAAGCTATAAAAAGCCTTATGATAACGAGCGTTTGGAATTTTTAGGAGATGCCGTTTTAGATTTGGTGGTTGGTGAATACTTGTACAAAAAGTTTTCAAAATCAGCTGAGGGGAATTTATCTAAGATCAGGGCATCTCTTGTGAATGAAACAGGCTTTGATAAACTGGCACGTTTTTTAGACCTAGGCAAGTATATTTTACTTTCAAATGCTGAAGAAAACAATGGCGGGCGTGAAAAATCATCACTTCTGTCAAATGCTTTTGAAGCTATTATGGGAGCTATATATCTAGAATCAGGTTTAGATGTGGTGAATGCAATTGCGATTGATTTGATAGAAAAAAATCATAAGGAGATATCTTTAGATTCTCTTTTTAGTGATTATAAAACTTTGTTGCAAGAATTAACGCAATCCTTGTATGGAATCACCCCTGAGTATGAAGTGATAGCAAGTCGTGGACCAGATCATCAAAAAGAGTTTGAAATTGCTGTGAGCATACAAGGTGAAGAGTATGCAAGGGCTATAGGGAAAAGTAAAAAAATCGCGCAACAAGAAGCTGCAAAAATAGCTATAGATATACTAAAGGAGCAAGAGTAGTGAATAGTTTTGGACAAAAGTTAAGATTCAGCACCTTTGGGGAATCTCATGGAACTGCACTGGGATGTATTTTGGACGGTGTGCCTGCCGGGCTCAAAATTGATGAAGCCTATATCCAATCAGAGTTAGACAGAAGAAAACCTGGAAAATCAGAGTTTGAAACAGCAAGAAAAGAAGCAGATAAGGTGGAAATTTTATCTGGTGTGTTTGAAGGGCTAAGCACAGGGACACCTATAGCTATGCTTATTTATAATACAAATCAAAAATCAAAAGACTATACAAACATTAAAGATGTATTCCGTCCGGGTCATGCTGACTTCACCTATTTTCATAAATATGGAATCAGAGACTATCGAGGCGGCGGAAGAAGTTCCGCACGGGAGACTGCTGCTCGGGTTGCAGCCGGAGCGATTGCGAAACTGATGCTGGATACATTAAATATTTCGATTATGAGCGGGATAAGTGAGATTGCCGGGGTGAAGGCATCTTCATATGATTACGAAAGTGCTAAAGGAAGCTTGATTTATGCACTTGATGCCTCAGTAGAACAAAAACAAAAAGATGTGATACTCAAAGCAAAAAATGATCATGACTCCGTTGGAGGAGTGGCACGTGTACTTATAAAAGGAACTCCTATAGGTCTTGGACAGCCCTTATACTATAAGCTAGATGCTGTTTTAGCAGATGCAATGATGGGTATAAATGCTGTGAAAGCCGTAGAGATTGGGGATGGAGTTTTGAGTGCTTCAACACTAGGTTCGTTGAACAATGACGAGATACGCTCCAATGGTTTTGAAACAAATCATGCCGGTGGGATTTTAGGCGGTATAAGTAACGGTGAAGATATTATATTGAACGTATACTTTAAGCCGACTCCTTCTATATTTAAAGAACAGCATACGGTGAATACACAAAATGAAGAGTTGGATTTTTCACTCAAAGGAAGACATGATCCATGCGTTGCAATACGTGGAACAGTGGTCTGTGAATCGATGGCTGCTTTGGTGATTGCGGATATGTTACTGCTTAATATGGGTTCAAATATGCAAGGAATAGAAAAATATTATAGATAATATTTCTGATTATTTGATTTATGCAACTGTACTTAGAAAAGCATTTTATAATTACTTATTTCAGTGTAAAATTAGCTATTGGGTAACATTATAAGTAAAATAGGAAGATTGAAAGATACTTTTTAGTTAATTTAAGACTTTTGTGATTATAATGTGAGATAAATTTTATAATTTAAAGGTTTAAAATGAAAAAAATTATTCTTTCTGCGTTAATAGCAGGTACTGCTTTAATCGCGGCAGATAGCGCACCAATATATAAATCAGGTGTGTTATTGCCACCAAATCCTGAAGCAATTTATAAAAAAGAATGTGCCAGCTGCCATGGTGTAGATGGAAAACAAACTAGCTTTTCGGGTGGTTCTACAGTGGAATATTTACCAATTAATGGATTAGAAGCTGCTAAGTTAGCACAAGAGCTGAAAGATTATAGAATAGGAACTATTCTAAATAAACAAGGTTATGGTATGTTGATGAAAACTGCACTTACAGATCTTTCTTACGAAGAGATAGATTCTCTTGCTGAGTATATTAGTAATACTATGAAATAAGAAAATATATGCTGAACTTTCGGCATATATATTTCCACTCCCACCTAACTAGAGACTCTCTTTTAAACTTCTTTAAAAATTCAAGGAAAAAAATGAATAAGATTATTATTTTTATGATGTTTATGATTCAGACTCTTTCTTACGGTCATCCTTCTCATACAAACCTAGTGTATGGTGGTCCAGATCTTCCTCTTGAAGTTGCAACTCAGTATACGCTGCCGGGACATCAAAAACTCAAAGAAGATTGTAACAGTGGGGAAAAACACTCTTGTGTAGAAATTGGTATTCTTTACTATACAGGCCAGCATAAAGAGATAAGTATAAATGTAAAAAAAGCGCAAAATTTTTTTAATAAAGCGTGCAATAAAAGAAGTGCAAAAGGCTGTTATTATTTAGCATTTACACATCTTCGTGGTGGAAAAGGCGTAGAGAAAAGTGATAAAAAAGCGATGTATGATTTTGCTAGGGGTTGTCATCTAGGAAATATGTCTTCCTGCGATCAATATGATAAACTCGAAGAAGGTTGATTATGTTAAATGAAACGAAAAAAAGTCTCCAAGCAGAACTAGATAAGTATCTTCAGGCTGAAGTGAGCTTTTCCTCTTACTACCCAGGAATGAATGTTTTATCTTCAGACCTTTATAAAGAACAATTAAGAGAAATACTCGAACCGTTAAAGAAACAAAGCGAATCTGATATGAAAAGTTTTGAGTTGTATCTTGACACTATTATACTTAATATGCATACGAAGGTTAAGAAATATAAAAAGTCCATCTATTTTGATAATGAAAACATAAAAGATATTCAAAATCAGGGTTATACGATACCATTTTATATAGATGAGAAAAAGAATATATATATTTTGCTAGGTATAGTAAAGTCTGAAACAGCTATATAAATAATGTTACAATTTTATCACATGGAAGTATTTTTTAAAAAAAGGCTATTATTTAAGCCTGAAATTACATAATTTACGATAATGTATTGTAAATTATTATAAAGTAAATGAAATAAAAGGATAAATATGGATTATAAATATCTTAATAATATGTTAGCAGAAATGGATAAGGATTTATCTGAAAAAGGTATGAGCAGAAGAGATGCTATGAAATTAGCAGGTATCTCTGGCGCAGGTCTTTTCATGGGTGCTAGTAATGTTCAAGCAATGGAGAAAGATCAACTTCCACTTAAAAAATCTGGTGTTGATGCTAAGATTGTTATCGTTGGTGGTGGACTTGCAGGAATAAGTACAGCTAAAAGATTAACAAATTTCATTGAAAATCCAGATATTACTATCATCGAGCCAGAAAAACTATCAGCATCTTACCAGCCAGGACAAACATTAGTTGGAGCTGGTATTTGGGATATTGATGATATTAAAGAAAATCGTGAAGATTATGTTCCAGACGGTGTAAAGCTAATTCCAGAAAAAGTTATAGATTTTGATCCAACAAATAACCAAGTTACAACAGATAAAGGCCAAGTTGTTAGTTATGATTATCTTGTTGTTGCCACTGGTATACAGCATGATTATGAA
Source organism: Candidatus Sulfurimonas ponti (assembly GCA_014381585.1). Taxonomy (GTDB): domain Bacteria; phylum Campylobacterota; class Campylobacteria; order Campylobacterales; family Sulfurimonadaceae; genus Sulfurimonas; species Sulfurimonas ponti. The sequence continues at coordinate 4,662 of JACNLH010000062.1, read as the reverse complement.
AGACTTGAAGGTTTAGAAGAAGCTGGACGTGCATATTCAACTGGAGACAATACAAGACTTCATAAAGCGATGGGCGATGATACTGGTTTATGTTCTATTTGGACAGCTGAAGGTTCTGCTAAAACTTGGGATGTAATGCAAGAGTACATTGAGAAAGCTAAAAATGTAAAAGAGGGTGAAGAAAAAATTAAATTTTTATTCACACACCCGGCTACACCAATTAAGTGTGGTGGTGCTCCTAAGAAAATCATGTATCTTACAAACTCAAGACTCAAAGAAGCTGGAGCAAGAGAAGGTGCAGAGCTACATTTTTATCCAAATGGTGGAGCAATGTTCGGTGTACCTGAGTACCACGATGCTATCATGGAACAATTTAAAAGAGAAGATTTCAAATGGCACTTTAGACATAACTTAGTACGTGTTGATAAAGAGAGAAAAATAGCTACTTTTGATGCTAAATGGCAAGAAAAAGGACCTTATGATCCAATTATGAGAGACTTTGAGGTTTATTCTAAGCACGAGAGAAAAGAAGTTCCTTATGACTTTCTTCATATAACTCCAGATGCAGTTGCTCCAAGAGAAGTTGCTGAGTCTGATCTTGGTGGAGCAAGTGGTTTTGTTCCTGTAAACAAAGAAACATTGCAACATGTTAAATACATGAATGTATTTGCAGTAGGTGATGTAGCTTCAGTTCCAATGGCTAAAACTGGTGGATCTGTAAGAAAGCAGTATAAGGTACTTGTAGATAATATTGTCTCACAAATGGAAGGAAAAAAACTAGAAGCAAAATATGCTGGATATACAGTTTGTCCATTGATTACAAGCATTGGTACAGTTATGTTAGCTGAGTTTGACTGGACAGTTAAACCTACGCCATTAGTTCCATTAGACCCTACAGTTGAGAGATGGATATGGTGGTTAATGAAAGTGTACGCACTTAAACCAATGACGATGATAGGAATGATGAAACTAGGTCAAGCATAGTATTAAAAGAGAAGGAGGCTTTCCTTCTCTACAAATCCTTCACAACAGAAGAAAACTATTTCTTCAAAACTTCAAAAATATTATTACAATCAGGATTAATAAATGCAGGTAAGATTTGAATTCGCTATTTACGACGAAGAACTTGATACATTTGAATTGGATGAAAATGTATATTCTTTCGAACTTAATGAGGAACAAGTAGAGACATACAAACTTTTTAAAGAAGTGGATTTACATTTGTACAATTGGTTCAAGGATTCTAAAATTTTTAATAATTGGATAAAAGAAAAAGTTTATCCCGATAAAATAGGTCAAAAAATAGTAATTTGCGATATTGAAGATATAAGCTTTAGACGATATTATTTTTTCAAAGTCACTAGTGCTGATGCGCATTATGAATACTTCAAAAAACTATTTAACATATTCCATGAACTAGATTGGCAGGATAGAGAAGAAGTGGGAGCAAACATTTTAGAGCATTTAGTTATTAAGCGTCAGGAGCTTATAATTGAATTAAAAGAAGAACAAGCTGAAGAGAATACTATAGCATCCAACGCAGATACAATAGAAATTGTTGAATAGATAATGGTGAAAAATTTTAAATCTGTAATAAAAAAAGAGTTAATTATTTATTCATTGACACTATTGGTATTGACTTTGATTGTGCATAGTGACTTAGTGAGTGATCCATCTTCAAGGATGAATGTTATGTACGAAAAAGGAAATTATGCACATCCTTTTTTATACTCTTTTGTTGTTTATAGTGTTATATTAATCCTCAGAAAAACAATAGATTTTATCACAAGTATATTCGAAAAAAAATAAGTATCAGGTTTTCCTCTTATTATATCAAAGATGCCTATATAGCTTATAAACATTATTATATTTTGATATATATCATGTTTCTATTTGTAACATCATTCGGGGATATTTTATATCTTGGATACCGGATGCTTATTAAAACATATTAAATTTTATAAAAAGGGTATAATTATGTTTTGTGCCAACTTTGTGATAAACAAATGTAGATTTATCAGCCAAATTCACAGATTAATATAATAAAAATAGTAAATCAATCAAAAAAGAGGAGAATTTATGAATAAAGAATTCGAAACAGAAGAATTAGCATCTGTTAGTAGAAGAGATTTTTTCAAAAGAACAGCAACTGTCAGTGCTGCTGCTGCTGCGACTATTCTAGCACCGGCTACACTACTTGCAGATGATGAAAATATTATACATCATACTAAGTGGGGAACTAGCTTAGGAGATGAGTGTAATTATAATCCTTATGGATTACCATCAAAGTATGAGCACAATGTAGTTAGAAGAACATCAGCGTTAATGTCATCAGCTGGCGACATGCATGCTGCTATTTCTATGACGCCGTTGCATGAATTAAATGGTATCATTGTACCGAATGGTTTACACTTTACGCGTACACATAACGGTGTGGCGCATATTGACCCTAATAAATTCAGACTTATGATTCACGGTCTTGTTGAGAAGCCTATAGTTCTTACTTTAGACCAACTTAAAAGATATCCAAGTGAAAGTAAAGTGTTATTTTTAGAATGTCCATCAAATGGTGCTGCAGAATGGAAAGGTCCGCAATTCGGTTCTTTACAGTTTGTTAGAGGTATGATGGCTTGTGCTGAATGGACCGGTGTGCGTTTAAAGACTATTCTTGATGAGTTAGGTCTTAAACCGGAAGCTAAGTGGATGCTTGCTGAAGGGAGTGACGGTTCTGAAATGAGTCGTACATTACCGATTGAAAAAGTACTTGACGATGTTATCATTGCTTATGCTCAAAATGGTGAAGCTTTACGTGATGAACAGGGTTATCCAGTTCGTTTAATCGCTCCGGGTTGGGAAGCAAACTTATGTGTTAAATGGCTAAAAAGATTGGAGTTTGGTGATAAGCCATGGTATGCAAAAGAAGAGACTTCTAAGTATACTGCATTAACTGCAAGCGGTAGAGCTATCCAGCATTTTTATGCAAATGAAACAAACTCTGTTATCACTTCACCATGTCCTGAAAAACCATGGACTGACCTTAAAGTGGGTGATTTAGTAGAGATTGAAGGTTTAGCATGGAGTGGTCATGGAACTATCCGCGGTGTGGATATTAGTTTTGATGGCGGTAAAAACTTTGTTGAAGCAAGCCTTAAAGGTTTAGTTTTACCAAAAGCTTGGACTAGATTCTCGTATATGTATAAATATGAAGGTAAACCATTATTGTTACAAAGTCGTTCATACGATGATTCTGATAATGTGCAACCAACAGTGAATCAAGAGAAAAAAGTTGTCGGCGTTGAAGGTGTTTATCATAGAAATGCGATACATACATGGGCCGTTGATGCTAAAGGGGAGGTGACTAATGTTCAAATTAGATCGTAAATCAATTGTTATCGGAACTTCAGCATTTGCTGCTTCCGCGTTTTTATTAACTGCTGTAGGTTGTTCAGCTTCTAACAGTGGCAGTACAAGCAGTAATGCAGTTGCTAGCGGAACAACAAGTGCAGTTGGCGTGTATCCTATTAAAAATAAGACTGCTATCGATGGTGGTGTCACTTATGTAAAAGCACATGGAATTGAAACTGCTTATCGCTATAATGAACAAAGCACTAAGGGTGTTAGTTTTGGTAGAGCAGCAACAGCTAATGAGATTAAAGCATGGGATATAGATGCACTGCCAGATGGTTCAGGTCTGCCTGAAGGTGAAGGTAGCGTTGAAGAGGGTGATGAACTTTATGAAGCACAATGTGCATCTTGTCATGGTGACTTCGGTAGTGGTGGAAATGGTTATCCGCAACTAACTGGCGGTAATAAATCTAAAGATGAAAACGGAGTTGTGATCACTCTTAAAAATCAAAGAGTATATGGCAGCACAGATGCACCAAAAAGAACTATCGGTACATATTGGCCAGTGGCTACAACTTTATTCACATATATCAGAGATGCTATGCCATATGCAACTCCGAAGAGCCTAAGCAACAATGAAGTATATGCAATCACAGCGTATTTACTAGCTCAGGATGGTATAAAAATTGATGGTGTGGCAATGACTGAAGATTATGTTCTAGATGCAGAAAAACTTGCAAAAGTTGTTCTTCCAAATAGAAATGGGTTTTATCCAGATATTGATGGCTTAAATGGTACAGACCCTGTAGAAAATGTGAGAGCATTTTATGCTGATCGTGCTACAAATATCGGTGCTGGTACAAGATGTATGACTGATTGTAAAGATCCAGGGGGTAAAGATGGTAAAACTGAAGCAGGCGTTGTAACAATTGGTTACGAGATGGCAGATGTTGTGCCACCATATGCAACTGTTAGAGATTTACCACCAGAAGTTGAAGATGAATCTATATCTAAAGCAGAAAAAATGTATAATGACTCTTGTAAGCTTTGTCATGTAACTGATCAAATGGGTGCTCCAGCCACTGGAGATATAGAGACATGGCGTAACCTTATGGTTAAAGGTAAAGAAAAAGTTGTTTACAATGCTGTACACGGTATGGGTGGAATGCCTGCAAAAGGTGGTAACGCTGACTTATTACCTTCAGACGTTAAACTGATTGTTGAGTGGATGATAGACTCAAGTAAAGAACAACATTAAATTAAAAAAAGGAAAACAAAATGGATAGAAGAAAATTTTTAGGTGTGGGTTTAGCGGCA
>JACNLH010000012.1 GCA_014381585.1 Candidatus Sulfurimonas ponti | reverse complement strand
TGGTTCAATTACTATTAGTGGGACTACATATAGTACTGGAGATTCTTTATCTTACACAGAGGAAATTAAAGATACTTCACCAACTTTTAAGCTTGGTGCTGTTATTGATGAGACTCATAGAGTTTATCTCAGATACCAAGACTTTGAAGAAGACTCAAGTGGAGGAAAAATCACAACTTTAAACTATGAATATATGTTTGGAGAAGACAATGATAAGTATCGTCCATATCTTGGAGTACATGCTGGTCATGGTAAAATTGAAGATGATTATGTAAGTGGTAGTGGTCTTGTATATGGGGCACAAGCAGGTATTATTGTTCCTATAGCTAAGGGCTTTGAATTTGAAGCTGGTATTGCATATATTACTTCAAACATAGAGTATAAAGGAACTTGGCCGACACTTAATGGGTCATATGAGTTCATCAATGATGGTACTCCTTTTACTGCAACTAACGCAGTAATTCAAGATTCGGGAGATTTTGATAAAGCTGTAAGTATGTCAATGGGTATAAATTACAAGTTTTAATTTCAAATGATGTGTTTAATATTTGAGACATAATAAGCATAATATTAAAGCTTATAAATTTAAAGTTTGCAAATTTTAGAATAAAACTATAGGTAAAGTATTTCATTATTGGGCACCTCTAAAAACTAAGAGAAATGAGCCCTTAACCAATAATTCGATAAAATAAAGAAAAAAGAGAGAAGAAAAATGGCTGGATTGTTTGATTACGAATTTCAATTGGAAAAAATAAACCAACATCAACCACCATTGAATAAACTCAACAAAGTTATCAACTGGGAAATATTTAGAGCGCCGATTGAAGAAGCGCTATACATAGAGCCAAAAGCGCCAGGAGGAAGACCTCCTTATGACAAGTTGATGATGTTCAAGATAGTAATACTCCAAAAATACTATAACCTCTCAGACGAACAAACAGAGTTTCAAATAAAGGACAGATTGTCCTTTATGCAGTTTCTAGGACTTCAAATAGGCGATAATGTTCCAGACGAGAAGACCATATGGCTTTTTAAAGAGAACCTAAAAGAAAAGAAGCTTTCAAAAACTCTTTTTGAGCTATTCACATCTCAATTAGTCAACAAAGGAATAGTAGCTCGAGAAGGAAGTATGGTAGACGCTTCATTTGTAGATGTTCCAAGACAAAGAAACTCAAGAGAAGATAACGCGGATATTAAAAAAGGTGCTATTCCTTTAGAATTTGCAAAGAACAAAGCGAAACTTTCTCAAAAAGATACAGATGCTAAATGGATGACCAAAAACAATGAAAGACACTATGGCTACAAGAATCATGTAAACGCGGATGCTAAAACTAAACTCATAACGAAATTTAGTGTTAGTAGTGCAGCCCCTCATGATTCCACAGAGTTAGAGTCTATTGTAAATGAAAATGATAATATTTTATACGCTGATAGTGCGTACAGAAGCGCGAAGATCGAAGAGTACCTTGAAACTAAGCAATGTAAAAGTCATGTGCACGAAAAAGGATATAGAAATAATCCACTAGACGCGCAACAAAAGCTTGCCAATTCTATGAAGTCAAAAATAAGAGCGAGAGTGGAACATATATTTGGATTCATGACCAATTCAATGAATGACGCCCTGCATATGACTTCAATAGGAATAAAACGAATTGAATCAAATATAGGGTTCTTGAATCTAACCTATAATCTTTTTAGATATGAACAGTTAGTTAGGCTTCAAAAAGTGAAAATAATGTAAAAGAAGAGTAAAACAAGATGGATTACTTGAGTTTTTAAGAGTAAAATCTTAAAAACTTAGGTAATTTTTCTTACAAAAAAGTTTGAAAAGTTAAAAAAAATAAAACGGGTTGATTTAGGCTACTTTTTTAGTGGTTTTTAGAGGTGCCCTAAATAGATAGATGTTACATAAAGTGAGAAAGATATTTTTTTATGTTATTATTATAATTTGTGTTGATTTTTTTTTATTAAATCTCTTTAGCACTTGTAGCAAGTTTTGCCCATGCTGAAGTTGGATCTGCTTTTATGGATGCATCGTATGCTTTATCTGCATCTAGTTCTCTCCAAAGTTTGGAGTATATTGTTCCAAGGAGGTATTTTTGTCTTGAGCGGTCCCGATTGCTCAACTCCACTGTATCTAGAGATTTGATTATATTTAAGGCTTTTTCCAACTCTTCTAGATTTAGATAGGTTTGGTACAAGGTGAACTCAACATATGGACTTTGGGCATAGGATGAAGAGTCATTTTGGATCTTCATCACCTCTTCACCGTATTTTATCACTAGGTTGTCATCTTTGTTTTTGTTTCCTAAACTCATAAGTTCTATATATCGTTCTATATCTTTATAATCTTGCCCAAACACTTTTTGTATTTTTAAAATCGCATCGAGTAGCTTATCCATGTTTCCCAATCTTTGATAAGCATCAAATAAAATTCTATATACTTCTTTATAACTTGAATTTTTATCTTCTTCTATTAAAGTGATCAACTCTTTAGAGGCATCTATGATGTTTTCATAATTTCCTGTTTCGAAGTCTACTTTTATGTATCTAAAAAGCCATTTTTTTCTCAGTTCAATATCTTTGGAGCTTAAATTTCTCTGCGCTATTGTTTTTGCAAGTTCAAAATTTGCACCCACAAAAGAACATTCATACACTCCATCGTCCCACTCATTTGAGAGAGTGATATTGTAATTTTTTGATATATCCAGCACTTCTTGGCATTTTTTATCTTTAAGCGCTATCTTCATAACACCGATAGCGGCATTTTTTAGAATACTATTAATATCAGGATATATATCTTCATCTAGCGATAAAACACTCTCTTTAAAGTCCAAAACTTCTGCATACATCGCGTTCTCTAAAAGAAGTTTTCCTTTTTCATAGATTGCACGATCACCGATAGTGTCATTTTTATAATCTTCTATAAGTGAGTTATACTCTTGGAGTTTTTGGGTGAAGTTTCCATCATTTGTGTCAAAGAACAAGCCATCCTTAGCCACCTCTATCATCTCTTCATAGGTGCCGTATTGATATTGTTTTATGTAGTCATTCAAGGCTTCAAGCGCTTTTTGTTTATCTTCAGTGTGTGTGAGCCACATCGCTCTTTCTTTCATCAGATTTTCATGCTCATCATCGTCTTTACTCATAGCATCTGTAATCGACTTGGCTATTGCTGCAGCAGTTTCATACTCTTCATCATCTCCAAACCTATACATCATATTCATTGAAGTGCTTAAATCTTCCATAAAGTATTCTGGTTTAGCATTAACAATCTTCATAATATACTTTGAAGCTTCTTCTTTTTTGTCGTTCATGACATAGTATTTTGCTAATCTATAAGCAGCCATTGCAGCTGTGTGCATCTCTGCAGTTTCATTCAATGCTCTTTTATAATAACTGATTGCTTTTGTTGCGCCGCCTGAAGATTCTAACATTTCACCGATATAAACAAAACCTAATTTTGTATACTCAG
>JACNLH010000140.1 GCA_014381585.1 Candidatus Sulfurimonas ponti | reverse complement strand
AGTAAAGATGAAAGAGTTGAAGCTTTAAAGATATCTAAATCTTTACAAGTTGCTTTTGGAATGGTGAATAGCGGTCATTTAGAAACAAAAGAGATCATCAAAAAAATGAAAGATATGTTGAGCGGTTTAGAAATATTTTATGTCGCCATTGTGAATCGTGATTTTGAACAAATCAACACTGTCGAAATCAGAAACAGTATAATTTTAGTGGAGGTGAAGGTGGGGACTACAAGGCTACTTGACAATATCTGGCTTTAGATATCCATCTTCTATTAAAATATCAACAGCCTTTTTAAACGTCGGAACTGCTGTTTGAGATGCAAATTGACTTTTTTTAGGCTGTATAACTATCGCACCTATAGTTAAGTTCACATTCTTATCATTTGCAAATCCAATAAAAGCGGTATTGTATTTATTGACATATTGACCGCGCTCAACGATATGTGCTGTTCCGGTTTTTCCACCAACAACAAGGCCTGGCGTTATCGCCTTAGTCCCAGTGCCTTTGTTTACAGTTTTAATAAGTATATCTTTCATTCTTGAGGCTGTTGCACTTTGAATAACCTGGACAGCTTCTTCATTTTCTATTTTTGTCTGCGTTTTAAACTCATCTATAAAGCTATCTACGATTTGAGGCTTGATGGTGCGTCCATTGTTGTTAAACGCACTGTAAGCACGTAATAGTTGCATAAGATTTGCACGCATCGAATAACCATAAGAACATGTGGCTTTGTAGATATCTCTGTTAAGCTGGTTGATACTTGGAAGAGAGCCTGCTTTTTCATAAATAAGATCAGGGGTGGATTTTTTGGTGAAACCAAAACTTTTAAGACCCTCATGAAACTCAAAGCCTGAGAGTTTCTGAGCAAGTTGGGCGATACCGACATTAGAAGAATGCACAATCACATCTTCAGCCGACAACCAGGCAAATTTATGCTCATCTGTAATGACTTTCTGACCAATTCTAAATTTACCATTATGTCCATTGACCAGATCATAAGGATTGATTCTCTTTTTATCTAATAGCAGGGCAAAGGTGATAGGTTTAATAACACTTCCCGGTTCAAAACTATACTCCACCATCCCGCTGTTTAAAAAAGGATAATCGCTTTTTTGTATATCTTTTGGCAGGAACCTGTTTGAAGTTGCCATAGATAAAACTCTTCCGGTTTTTGAATCCATAATAGCGAGCATAACCTGTTTAGCTCTAAGCTCTTCTTTCATGTTCGAGCACATTCTCTCTAGTTTAATCTGAAGTGAAATGGGAATAGTGAGTTTAATATTGAGACCATTGAGGTTTGCTTTGGTGAAGCTGTCTTTGTTTAAAATGATATAGCTGTTAACATCACGTTTTCCACGAGAAGAACCATCTTGTCTAGAAGACAGCTCATTATCAAACCTTTTTTCTAAACCTTTAATACCTCTAATGCGTGTATATCCATCATCCTCAAGTTTTTGAGGATAACCGATGATGGGGGTGAGAACATCGCCATAAGGGTAGAGTCTGGTTTCGCCACTTTCAATAATACTGAGTCCATGCACACTTCTAAGACCTGTACGCTCATTTTTTAGTTCCATAAAAACTTTATATTGTCGGAGTTCGTAAGCAAGTTTTTTGAGGTATTGCGCTTGTTTTTCCGGAATAAGGTAGCTTAAAACAACAAGCCCTTTTTGTTTATGGAGTCTTTTTTTAACTCTAAGTGGATCGATTCCAGAGTAGATGCTAAAAAGCTCAATGAAAAGATCTTCTTTTTGAGGGTCTATATAACGATTGTTTACAACCGCTTTATAGAGTTTTTTTGTGGTTGCAATATGGAAGCCATCTGCAGAAATAATACTCCCCCTCTCAGATTTAGAACTTTTTTCAGTGTACAAAGAGGGTAGATGTCTGGATTTAAGTGTGGTTATAAGCATAACGCTTAAAAATACTACAAATCCCAAACCGATAAGGGCATAAAGAAGAAGTATTTTTTTGCTTTTGTTTTCGTTTACCATGAGATACTTTTTAAATTATCTTAGATTTTAAAAATCTAAAGCTTTAGTAGCCATAGCGGCTCCAGCGAAGTAAAAGGGATTTTATTCCTTTTACGGACTAATGATGTGAGCTTATAACTGTGTTCTGCCTAGCTCTTTATACGCATTAAGCGCTTTGTTTCGTATCTCAAGCATAAGTTTCATATTTGTTTCAGCTTTACCGATTGCCATTGCAGCTTGGTGAAGATCCTTTACCTGACCTGTTGCCAAATCCGCCACGGCTTTTTCACTGCCGACTTGAAGCTCATTCACTTCAGTGATGGCAGATTTTAAGTGCTCAGCAAATGCTTCACCGCCCGTGGGTGCAACTTTAGATTTTTGTTTTAAAAGATCAGAAGTGGATGTGCTGGATAATCCATCAATAATATTATTGCTCATAATTTACTCCTAATTCTTCTATTGTAGCAACGAGATAGCTGCATTAGCCATATCTTTAGAGCTTTGAAATGCAGAAACATTCGCTTGATAAGAGCGAGTCGCCTCCACTAAATCGGCCATTTCAATCACAGGGTTAATATTTGGATACGCAACGTAACCATTTGTGTCTGCATCTGGATGCTGTGGATCAAATTTTAACTTCGGTTCACTGTCATCACGTGAAATTTTATCAACTATTACGCTCATTATAGCAGGATTCACCATTTTACCCAAATCGCCTTCATTTAAAGGATCTTCGTATTTTGCACTTTTAGTGTTTTTTCCAAGAGCTTTATTGTAATGCTCATTAAAATCAATCGCTTTAAATACAACCTCTTTGCGTCTGTAAGGCCCACCCTCATCGGTTCTTGTGGTTTGTGCATTTGCGATATTTGAAGAGATTGTGTTTACACGCATTCTTTGAGCGGATAATCCATAACCGGATATGTCAAAACTATTTAAAAAATTACTCATCTTAGTTCACCTTCTGAGATGCGTCAATCACACTTTTGTAAATGCCGCTGCTTTTTTTGTTTGCTTGAACAAGAGCGTTGAACATAACAGAGTTTTTACTCATCTCCGTGGTCTCAACATCTAAGTCAACACTGTTTCCATCATTTCTTGCCATATGCCCATCTCTAAAAAAAGTAGTAGGTCTATAATCGCCTTTTTGGGCTTCTGGTTTTAAATGACCTGCATTTGTTTGTGCCATTTTTAAAGTGTCGTTATGTTTGTTTTGCAAGTCTGCCGCTTTTTGAGCAAGTGCATCTTCAAAACTTATATCTCTTGGTCTATAAAAAGGAGTGTCGGCATTTGCAATGTTTGAGCTAATCATGTCTTGACGTGCTGCTCTGTAGTCAAGAGCATCTTTGATAAGTGCATGTGTTTTAGATATTGAAACCGCCATTTGTTCTCCTTTTTATATCAATCTAGATGTATAAAAGCAAATACAGTTCCATATATAAAATTATTATCATATAATTTTAAAGGTTTTATTTAGTTTTATAGATTTTATCTTAGTTTTGCTGATATGAAGTGAATATAGATTGATTAAGCATTTTTTAAAGATATAAGGT
>JACNLH010000064.1:6751-18261 GCA_014381585.1 Candidatus Sulfurimonas ponti | reverse complement strand
CAAAGCTTCATACCCCGGCCATATATTAGTGCCGACTTTAAACACTTTTTCATCTGGATTATTTCCGCATCCACTCATTAAAAAAAGTATACTCACAAATACAATCAACAACTTCATAACACATCCTTCATAATAACTTTATTTCTACCTGTATCTTTTGCCTCATAAAGCAACTTATCCGCCATTTTATAAATAAGATCCTCACTTTCAACCTGATTTGGTTTTAAACAGATCAGACCCATCGATGCAGTCACATATTCACTTGCACTGTTCCCATCGTGTCGAATCTTTAGGTTTTCGATATTATCTTTGATTTCATTTGCATATGTAAATGCTTTATCTTCGTTATCAGTATAAAACACAACACCAAACTCTTCACCGCCGAGTCTAAAACATAAATCATCTTGACGCTTAAGTGATTTCTTTAAAGTCTTGGCTATTTCAATGAGAACTGCATCTCCCATCTGATGTCCATAGGTGTCATTATATTGCTTAAAATGATCCACATCTATAATCAAAAAACTTATATACTCTTGATTGTCTCTGTTTGCCTCTAGTCTTTTTGAGAAAACATGATCGAAATGTCTTCGATTGTATATATCTGTCAAGCCGTCAGTGATTGAGATTGTTTCAATTAATTTTTTATCTGTTATATCTTGCCTGATTGCAGTGTAGCCCACCTTATTTCCATCAAAATCGTAAATTGGCGATATATTTGCCTCCACCCAATAAAAACTGCCGTCTTTTTTTAAATTTTTTATTTCACCAACCCACTCTTTATCCTCTAGTAGATGAGCCCAAAGATCTTCATAAATCTCTTTTCCCATATCCGGATGTCTTACAATATTATGGTTTTGACCGATAAGTTCATCTTTTGTATAGCCGCTTATTTTACAAAAAGCCTCCGAAGTATAAGTGATCTTGCCTTTTACATCAGTGGATGAAGTGATGATGTTTTTATCTATCAATTTCATATATTTTTTTATCATACTCTCATTGTGTTTTTTACTCGTGATATCTTCCGCTATTCCAAGATAACCGGTTGTTATATTATTTGTATCAATAAGTTTTGTTATACTCAACTTTACAGTTATTTCACTGCCATCTTTATGGACATAAGTCCATTCGTCACGATTTTCTAAATCACGATTTGTTTTCTCGACAAAGACCTGAAACCCCGGCTGTATATCGGCGTTGAACTCTTCACTCAACATTTTCGCTCTTTGAATCACTTCCTCAGTTTTATGAAACACTGCAGGTGTTTGAAGCAGAACAAGTTCATCCGCACTGTAGCCAAGCATCACTTCAGCTTTTTTATTAAAAAGAGTGATGATGCCATTTGTATCTGTTGTGATAATTGCATGCGCTGAATTTTCAAGTATAGCGCTCATAAAAGCTTTTTGCTGATGGAGCTCTTCTATTGTTTCTTGAGTCTTAGCTATAGAAAACAAAGTGATTTTTTTATAGATAATCAATAAAACAACAAGTATCAGCATAGTTGAAAACAATAAAAAATAAGAAATAAATTCTGTTTTTTTATCACTCTCATCAGCCACGAGTGTCACCAGTGTGTTAGCTGTGATTAATAAGGACTCATTTGTATAGTTTATTATTTTCAACAGTTTGGCTGTAGGGGTTTTTAAAAATTTCAGCACATTGTTTTCGTAGTTTTCTAAAAGATTGTCGTACTGATACGATGCATCATACATAACATTTTTTATAATCGGATTATTCAGAGCATTGAGATAGCTGTGATTTTTTTTAAGCTCTTCTAAAAGAACCTGAAGTTCTTCGCTAAGTTCTTGTTTGTGCAGGTTGTCAAAATAATTATTAGACACTAAGGCTATACGCTGAACAAGCACACCCTGCTTAGCAGTACTATTGATTGTTTTTCCAGAATCTATCTGAGTTTGCATAAATAAACTCAATGCCATTGAGTTTAGTATGATTAAAGCAGCAATGATACTGTAAGAAAGTTTGCTCTTTTGCTCTAATAAATTAACAATGACTTCCCCCTTATATAAACAATAGCTGAACATTCTAGTATAGAATAACTTAAAGTTATTCTAAATTTCGAGTGTAGCTCTATTTAAGGAGAAACTTAACGATACTGTTATATTAATAATTCTTATCTTTTAAAAATTAAATTATGCTACAATGCCGGGAAGAAGAGGCATTGACATGATTAAAAAAATAGTATTCTTATTTTTAATAAATTTTATATTTTTAATCATATTGGCTTTTGTATCCATCACGCAATTAAAAACCTTATCTTCATTAAATCAAAAACTCTACGAACACCCATTTGCAGTTTTAAATGCCGCTAGAATTATTCAGACAAATATAATCTATATGCATAGCTATATGAAAGAGATGGCATCTTTTGAGGATGTGAAAAATATTCAAATCGCAAAAAAACATCTAGATGCCAATCAAAAAATCATACTTGAACAATTTAATGTGATTTTTAAACAATATCTAGGCGATAAAAAAGACATCCAAAGCAGTTATAATTTTTTTCTTAAGTGGGAACCTATAAGAAATGAAGTTATAAACTTAATCCAAAACAAGAAAAAAGAAGAAGCTTTAGCCATCACAAAAGCTGAAGGTGCAGAGTATATAGCCAACTTGGATTTAGAAATCAACAAACTCATAACTTTTGCCGAAAATAAAGCAAACTTTTTTTATCAAAATACTTTAAAAGCCGAAACCAAAGCACAGGAATTTGTTATTGTCTTTCTAGGGATTATCTCTTTTATCGCTTTGTTTACATTTATTATACTCTTGCAAAACATTTTAAAAAAAGACAAGGAGATAAAAAGTCATATTGATACGATAGAATTCAACTATAAATTCGAACGTTATGCGAATCATATATCTAACTATCTTATGAATGAAAAGGATTTTGACACTTGCGTTGATAAGATCATTCAAGAACTTGGAACAACTTTAAATGCCCATCGGGCTTATTTATTTTTATTTAAAGACAACTACTCTCTCATAGATAACACGCATGAATGGTGTTCCAAGGGCACTGAAGCTGAGATAGAGAACTTACAAAATTTATCCACACAAAATCTTCCCTGGTGGACGCAACAGTGTAAAGAGTTAAAACCTTTGATTATTGAAGATATAAGAACTCTCCCAAAAGAGGCAAAGAATGAACAAGCATCTTTTGTGGAACAAAATATTAAATCTTTATTGGTCTACCCAGTGATTTCTCAGGAAAAAAGTATAGGCTTTGTAGGAATAGATATGGTTCATCATCATCAAAAATGGACTAACACGCATCACTCATTTGTTAAAAGAACAGCCGAGTCAATTGCTGATCTCCTCGAAAAGAAAAAATATGAAGAGGAAGCTTTTGCTTCGCGTTATAAAATGGCTCTTACTTTAAACACAGCATCCAATGGGATTCTCGCCATAGATGAAAATCATAAACTTTCATTCTATAATCAAAAGTTTTTGCAAATCTGGGAGCTGGATGCTTTGGATGAGAGTATAGACACTTTAGAGAAAGTGTTCGAGCTGGTTTCACTCCAATTTAGCAACTATGATAAATGTCTAGTTGATTTTAATCATTTTTGTGAGAATAAAGTAAAAGAACAACTTTATCTCTTTCATCTAAAAAATGGAAAAGTTATAGAAATCACTTCTGCACCAAGCTTTGATAATGCAAAATTCAAAGGCAATAGTATCAGCTTTAGAGATATTACAAAAAGAATCTCTCTTGAAAAAGAGTTAAAACTCTCTGCAAAAGTTTTTGAAAACAGTTTAGAAGGTATTATTATCACCGATACACAGACAAATATCATCAAGGTGAATGACTCCTTTTTAAAAATAAGCGGCTACTCAAGAGATGAACTTATAGGAAACAAACCAAAAGTATTGAAATCAAGTTGGCATGATGAACAATTTTATGCAGATATGTGGAAAACTCTTCATAAAGATTCAATTTGGGAAGGCGAATTAAAAGACCGTCGAAAAAATGGGGAACTCTATATTAATCTCTCCACCCTGATTGTGATAAAAGACAGCGAGGGCGACATAAGCAACTATATAGGTATCAACAGGGATATCACTGATATGAAAAAAGCACAAGACCATATCAAATCTCTTGCCTATTATGACTCCTTAACCGATCTTCCAAATAGAACTTTATTTTATGATCGCTTAGAACAAAGCACTAAACACTGCCAAAGGAACAAATGTAAACTAGCACTCTTGTTTATAGACTTAGACAATTTTAAAGCTGTCAATGACACCCATGGACATCAAATGGGCGATCTGCTGCTTCAAAAAGTTGCTATGATACTCTCAAGCAACATTAGAGCCAGTGACACAGTCTGCAGACTCGGCGGCGATGAGTTCACCATCATTTTAGAAAATGTGAACAACAAAAATGATGTTATTCAGATTGCAAACAATATAATAACTCAGCTCTTAGAGCCTATTGTAGTGAATGAGACACCTTTAAATATTGGAAGCAGTATCGGTGTAGCGATATACCCTGATGATACTGAAGATACAATTTCCCTCCTAAAAATGGCAGACACAGCCATGTATAAGGCTAAAAACAATGGTAAAAACTGTCTGAAATTTTTTAAATAAACTAAGTTATCACATCTATATGTTTTATTTTCACTTTCCGTTTCCATAATGCTCGGCAAAATAATTTGTTATTATCTCTACGTCTTCTTTACTTATAGGCGCTTTAAAGTGTGTAATCATTTTCATCGTTTTTTTATACCAATGCTCACGGGATTGCGGGCCTTGGTTTATCATATATCCAAAAGAATGGCATGTTAAACAATTTGCTTGAACCTGGGCAAATCCTTCACCCATTTTAATATCATACGAGATATAAGGGACTTCTATATTTTCGCCTTTCTTAACCTGTGCAAATAAAGCGCCTGCACTTAAAAGTGCTATCAATATTACTTTTTTTATCATCATATTTTCCTTATACCACTTCAAATGTGACAGTGTCTATACCGTTGTATTTATAACCGCCATGGTTCCACTGAATATCTTTTGCAAGAGGCTGTTCCTGTCCAAGTCTATTCACCGCTTTTGCCATAACAGTTGTTTTTCCATATTTCGTAGGTTTAAAAGAAAATCTAAATGCTTTATAGGCATATCTTCCAGCGTCAACATCGAGCACTGAAGCTTCCCAAGTTTTGCCCTCATCCGTGGAGATAAACACATCTTTAATCCCATGACCGTCATCCCACGCAACACCGCGAACCACAACATGTGAGTTATGGTGAACCACAGTCTCATTTGTCGGATACCCGATAACAGACTTCACATTCATGTGTGTGATAGGTTTTGTCACCTTAGCTTTATCATTAGGGTCTTCACATTCACAGTCATTATCCGGAACACGGTACGCCACATCCATAAAGAAAAGGTTTTTATACTCTTTAGTGACAGTCACATTTGAGAGCATCTTTACCCAAGAGTCTGAGTAGTATCCAGGAATCACAAGACGAAGCGGGAAACCGTTTAAGTATGGTAAATCTTCACCGTTCATCTCATAGGCAACGATAACATGATCATCCAACTCGCTGATCTCAAGTTCACGGATAAAACTCGGAGACTCATAGTACGCAGCATTGTCTTTACCGTTGAAGCCTATCCAATGTGCTTCTTTTTGAAGTCCTGCACGGTTTAAAATATCGCGAAGTCTCACTCCCTTCCATTTTGCACAGCCCATCGCTCCACTTCCCCACTGGATTCCACCAGCTTGAGGTTTAAAAGCAGAACGGCTGTTTCCACCGCACTGAAGCACGGCAGTCACTTCAACCTGCTCAAAATTCTCTTTTAAATCTTTGAGTGTTAAATGAATCTCTTTATCCACCAGTCCATTTATATGAAGCGTGTATGTCTCAGTGTCAATATATGTAGGAATCTCAGGTAGATGCCATCTTACAAAAAACTCATCATTTGGCGTGATGGCTTTGGAAAACACTTCTCTTGGAGTTTCAAGTAAAGGCGGTCTGTCTGAGTATGTGATAAGCGGTTTTTTCTCAGGAAAAGCTATACGGGACACTTTTCTATTATCTATTGGTTGTGTTGTAACACCTGCACTTGCTGAGCTACTAAGCGCTACAGCAGAAACAGCAAGTGACATTTTAAAAAAATCTCTTCTTTGCATCTTAATCCTTGGATATAATTATTATAATCTGATTTTATCAAATTAAATCTATTATAAAGATTAACGAAACTACTTTGCTGTATACACAGAGCCTTGAGCGGGTGTATCCACTATACCTTTTGCAGATGCAAACTTCACCGGAATCGTTTCTGTGCGTGTGGCACTGCTTGCTTTAAAAACAGCGAGGTGAAGATGCGGACCGCTTGAGTAACCTGTGTTTCCGGAGTATCCTAAAAATGAGCCTTTTTTAACAACTTCACCGATCTTTGGAATCACCCCGTTTTTGTTAAGATGGTAGTAGGTTGCAAAAGTTGTATCCTCATGTTCAATCGTGACATAGTTTCCGTATTTTGAGAACTCTCTTCCTATGCCGCCTTTATTTGAGTCCTCTTTTAACTTCACCACCACTCCATCTCTTGCAGCAAACACTTTAGTGCCTATCTTCATACCAAAATCTATAGCATACTGACTATGTCCTTTATGTGTGTACTTTCCATTATAACCCTGCGTGACTCTATGTGATGTATCCTTTGCAAATGGCAGTCGATATATATAAGTGTCATCATGCACAGCGTCAACCGAACCGATAATCCAAGTATAAGAAAAGCTATAAGAAAAGGTGAATTTTCCTTTTTGTTTATAAAGTCGCATATACTCTTCTTTTATGCCTGCTTTTAAGACAAATTCGTCTTTTTTAAAACTCTCATAATTAAAGTTCTTTAGAGAGTCTTTTAGCTTTAGAGTGATGGTGTAAGGATTTAAATTCTCTACAAATATCGCTATAAATTTGCCCTTGTCTATAGCCTGTATTTTCACCTTTTTACTTGTGTTTGTCTGTTTTACACTTGAGTTGAAAGTGTCTGTTGTGGGCACATTGAAAAACTCTTCTGTCGTAGCTATCTCTATCTTTTTATATTTAATCTTATTTTCAAAAAAATCTATCTCTTTTTTCTTTTTATTTTTTTCATAATAAATTAAAGACTTAGAATAAAGAGCAGAGCTTTTAAGAAGCCCGTCAAATTTGTACTGCGTCAGTTTGCAAAAATATTCGTAGTTGTCTTCATCTATGGACTGAGATATATTTTTATGGATATTAAATAGTATGAATTCGTATTGTTTTTGCAGTTTTCTTAACTTGTATAAATACTCTTGCGTATTTTTTGCATCCTTACTTGCGTCTACAAGGTGTCCAAACTGCTTTACTTCACCTAATGTTTCAAGATACTCACTCGAGACATCTTTAATATTTTGAATATCACATAAATTCTCAATAGGTTCAACTGAAGTGTATAAAGGGCTTGAGAGTTGTTCAAATGTTTGAGGAAGTTTCTCCGCTAAGGAGACACTCAAAAGAAGAAAAAAAAGACTGAAACACTTGAGCATATTAAATATACTTAGGTATCAGACTTTTTAATTTATTAAATATTTTATCAAAATCTGTTGAGTAGACTCTCACTCCGGCAATAGAACTTGCGAAGTTTGTATCTCTCTCCCAACGTGGAACCAAATGCATGTGAATATGCTCAGCAATGCCGGCTCCCCCAGCTTTACCAAGATTCATTCCAATGTTCACACCCTGAGCATTGATCGCGTCTTTAAGCAGTGCCACGCCTTTTTGTGCAAGAGAACTCATATGCAGCCAAACAGCAGGATCTAAGTCTTCAAGTTTATCGGTGTGTTGATGGGGGATAATCATAAAATGCCCAGGTGTGTAAGGATACTTGTTCATAACCATAAAACAATGTTCATCCCTATACAAAACACCAAGTTCATCTTCAGCGTCTTTGTGGGTGCTTATATGGCAAAAGACACAACCGTCTATGCGTTCACCGCTCACATATTCATCTCGCCACGGGGCATATAAAATTTCGTCCATATAAAATTTCCTTAGCTAAGTAATGAGAGTAATATAGCACTAAAACACTAATATCACATCATGAAGTGCTATATATTACACATTTCACTTTAAAAGATGTTTCAGAGATTCCTTTATATCCCCATAGTGAAAACTAAAGTCACTCTCAAGAAGCGCTTTTGGATACACTTCTTTAGAACCGGTGAGAACACTCGCACCTTCACCAAAAAGGAGTTTGAGAACAAATACAGGAAGTGGTAAAACTGTAGGACGGCCAAGCACAGAGCCTAAAGCTTTTGTAAACTCATAGTTGCTGATAATCTGCGGCGCGGTTGCGTTAAAAACCCCCGTTAGATTATTTTGTATAAGATGCGAATAGATGCGGACCAAGTCTTCTATATCTATCCAGCTCATCATCATTTGACCATTGCCGATAGTGCCGCCAAGACCCAGTTTAAAAGGTGTCAGCATTTGTGCAAGCGCACCTCCGTTTTCACCTAAGATAACTCCAAAACGCACAATGGACGTGGGCTTGTTGCATCTGTTTGCCTCTTCTTCCCATTGCTTTGTCAGAGATCCTAAAAAATCATCCCCGTAGCCTTCATAACTCTCATCACTCCTCACACTATCAGGATAAGCGCCGATGGCTGAAGTGGATATAAAATGTTTCACTTGGCTTTTGTTTATAGCATTCACCAGTTTTTTTGTGCTTTGTATACGGCTTGAGAGTAAAACTTTTTTATACGATTCACTCCATCTTTTGATGATGGGTGCACCTGCAAGATTAAAAACTGCATCGACATTTTCAAGCTTTTCTAAGATCTCATCTTCAGAATCATTTCTTTCTATAGTCACAAAATCGGTGAATGTTTTTTTAAGTTCTGAACCTACAAATCCGTTCGCCCCTGTCATAGCCACTTTCATCTCTATCCCCTCCTATACTTCATCTAAGGAAAAACTTTTTTTCCATTCATCATCACAGTGACACTGAGCTCGGAATCACCTTGCTTGATGCTTACTTCACCATAGTTATCCATAGAATAACTTCGCAGTGAAACTTCTCGCACTTCAGCATTTACAGAATCATTTGCCAGTTTAAAACCCATCTCTTTAAAATACTCTATATGCTCATCCACACTGACAAGTGGATCAAGATTTTCTGCAACTTCAATTTTTCCATTGCTTAAACTCGCTGAAATATTATATACACCTTCAGTGGAATACTTTTGCATGCTGAGTTTATCTTTTGTCTTAGCAACACTTACGAAACCTTCACTTGCATAATGATTTTCATATTCTTCTATGGAGTTAAAGTTCTCTGTATCTTGCTTTGTTTTTGTATCTTCGGCGATAGTGTTGTTTTCTTCTTCACTGAAGAGTTTTATTTTTCTAAAATGCCCACTATCGTCATAGGATATTTTCAGTCCCACTGCCGGCGCTTGAGATGCATCAACCCACTCACGGCTGCTGAACTCTTTAGTTTCACCATTAGACAACATAATAAGACCGGTTCCCTGCTCATCGTCAAACTGAAATATCATTCCACTAAAAAACATTCTTTTCCTTTATAAATACAAATATTTTTTGATTTTAACGTCTTTAGACTTAATGGCACTCTAGTTATAGCCAACTGTTTTTCGCCTGTGTCAAATTATCTGACACGAACTCCCAGTTAATCACTTCAAACCAATTTTGCAGATATTTCGGACGTAGATTACGATAGTCAATATAATACGCATGCTCCCAAACATCACAGGTCAATAATGCTTTTTTCCCATAACGTATAGGAGTGTCGGCATTTGATGTTGTCTCAATGAGAAGTTTCCCTTCATCTGATAAAACCAACCATGCCCATCCAGATCCAAATTGTCCTGTTGCCGCATTAAAAAACTGCTCTTTAAAGCTTTCTAAAGAACCAAAACTCTCATCCAAAAGAGTGAGTAACTCCTCTGATGGTTTGCTTGGAGCAGCACTTAAGCCATACCAATAAAAATCATGGTTATACACCTGCGCCGCATTATTGAAAATACCGCCATCAGCCTCTTTTATTATCTCTTCAAGGCTGCTGTTCTCGTACTTTGTCCCTTTAATGAGTGTATTTAACTTCTCAACATAACTTGCATGATGTTTAGAATAGTGATAATTTATAGTCTCTTCCGAAATATACGGCTCCAAGCCTGTCACCTCAAAAGGCAACTCCATCAATTTAAATTCCATAATAAACTCCTATATTTAAATAATAATATATTATATATATCTGGCAAACTATCAACTTAATTTTTAAGACTAATTGAAATATAAAGATTTTTCTTGACTGATAGAGAAGTTGAAATTATTTTTTAAAACTCTTTTATTTGATTTTGAACAAGAATCAATTGTTTAAGTTCACTAATATCATCTCGTATTTTTTGAACCTCTTCTATAGTGCATTTTTTTGACACTTCAATATCTTGCTGCAGGACTGTATTTCCATCATCTTGAATTGCACCCATCGCATCAACAACCACGGCAATAATCAGATTGATCATTACAAAAGTGGCTATAAATATAAATGGGATAAAAAACATCCATGCATAAGGGTGTTGTTCCATTATAGGTCTTACAATCCCCATTGACCATGATTCGAGTGTCATAACTTGAAACAGTGTATAAAATGAGTCTCCCAAGGTTCCAAACCATTGTGGGAAAGTTTCACTATAGAGTTGCGTTGCCATGATGGCAAAAACATAAAAAACCAATGCCATGAGTGCTGAGATGGAGAGCATACTTGGTATAACACCCAGAAGTGCAGTCACTATTTTTCTCATTGATGGCACTACAGTGATGAGTCTAAAGAGTCTTAGAACTCTTAAAATACGTAGTATTTCGAAGCCTGCGCTTGCAGGGATTAAAGAGATCGCTACTATAGAGAAGTCAAAGAGTGACCAAGGGTCTTTAAAAAACTCTTTTTTATAGACATAGATTCTTAAAGTTATCTCTATGGTGAAAACTGAGATAACAAAGATATCGAACCAATGGATAAACACTCCAAAAGGTGAAGCCATTATATCTTTTGAAGTGGCCATTCCCATTGTGACACCACTTAAGACTATTAAAATCACAATAAAATTTTGAAACCATTTTGCTTCGACGATAGATTGAATTTTGTTATGCATTCTTACTCCAAAAAAAATCATGAAACTCTATCACAAATCAACTTATAAAATATCTTCTTCATAAATTTTCAATAAATCTTTTACTCGTCCCCAAGTTTTACTTGGGGATGCATATTTCAATATATTTACTAGGTGAAGACATTACCAAGTGAAACTTGGCATTGGATTCCGCAGGTGTATAGGGATTTTGAGAGGGTCATATTAACTTAACATTAAGCAGCATCAAGCCCAAACTCAACTGTCCATTATAAAATTGAAAAAATGGAGATTCATTTACAGGGGTGTATATTCATCAGTGCGTTGATAAAACTCTATTTGCTAAAGTTTGTTGTACAAATGC
>JACNLH010000064.1:0-6360 GCA_014381585.1 Candidatus Sulfurimonas ponti | reverse complement strand
ATGTTTTTAAAATATCACTCGGATGTGGTTTATGTAAGTTTATCAAACTGTCTTTTTCTTTGTTAAAAAACTTTACAGCAGAACCGTTTCCCTCTATCTTTACATATCCGTACGCTATAAGAAGAGTCTCTAACTCACTAAAAGTTAAATCTTTTTTTATAGGTATATGTAAAAACTTTTTAAGCAGCTTATCTTTCCTACTCATGACATAATGGTATCACTTTCTAGTTGCAAAGTCAATATTGTGTTTTTAATATTACTTTCATTCATAACTCTTCCTTTACGTTTTTTATATTATTTCACAAAAATATATTTAGATTTAAAAGTATGAGAAAATGAAAAGTTTATTTATCTAGAATTTTATCAGTTATATCTTTTGATATTTTTTTCATACGCTTGTTAAATGAATCATCAAAACTATCTTCATAATGAAATTGAGGTTTTATATAACCAACATCTTTGAACTCATCTAGCGTATATAAAAAATTTAGATATCTATCGATTACACTTATTTTTGTAGTGCTTCTTTTCATATGCCCTCTGTATTTTTCATAAAAACTTTGAATCTCCCCTTCTTGAGGATTATGATATATATGTTGTGCATATAGTCCAGCAAAATACTTTTGAGTTAGACCTATTTTATCAATCCACATTATAAGTTCATTTTGTTTATCAATTATAGTTGCTTCCATTTTGTCCCCTAATGCACATAGTGTTTATTTTATAATTTTACCATCTTAAACAATTTGTTTAGGAAAATATTTTTAAGGAGCCTACTATGGCGAAAAAAACTCCAATGACTAAGGCCGATGCAGCTAGAATTCAATCAGGAACTGCAAAAAAAGGCGGTAACACATCTAAAGGTAGCTTCCAAGCTAGAGCGCAAAGTGGTGCAGATAAGAACTCACAAAAAGGAGAAAAATAACATGAACACTTCAGATATGTCACAAGAAGAGTTGGATATATACTCAGATATAAACAATCCAAATAACGATGCTGATATGGATGACTGGGCTGATGCACATAATCCAAACAACGATGATTATCTTGATAACGAAGATGATTAAACACTATGGGGATTAATTCCTCATAGCCAGACACTCTTTAGCTTCTAACTCAAATATATTTAAAAATTTATCTTCGTCCAACATAAAATTTTCATAATCATATTCTAATTCAGCACTCTCTAAAGCACAAATACAGACTTCTGTCTTTTTATTATATACTTTATAAGCCATTGGTGTTTGACTGATTGAAAGACAATTATTTATAATTTTATACTCTAGTTGCATTGGATACCTTCCCATTTCTAAATTGTACTTTTCTATAATATCATCAAGATGATGACCACCAACTGCACCAATAGTTAAAGTTGATAATATCGAAACTATTTTTTGTTTTTTAGTCATTACCTTCTCCCCAAACAGAATTCATACTTAAACTATATCTGTAAAGAGCGAATATCATAGGTAATGTTAAAATAGCTTCAAAAGAATGCATTAGCATAGTATAATCATAATATTCATATATCGTAGTGCCGAGATAATCCACTAAAAGAATAAAATATATAAATATCCACAATTCCTTTGTCAAATATTTTTTTTCATAAATGTATCCTCTAAGTCCTATAATAGATAAGAGAAATATAAATCCAAATCCAATATCGTAAATATTAGAAAATATATTTTCTTTTGGAGTAGAAGGGAGCAATTCAGAATTATAAATCATGCTATAAATTAATAAAGAAGACACTAAAATCAATAATATTAATATGACCCAATAGTATATCTTCCATAATAATATTATATTTTTATTCTTTTCACTCATTCAAATCTTCCTTTAATTTATTTAACACCAAAACCATAGCCAAAGTATCGAGCTTACAATACTCCAAAAGAGAGTTACGCATTCTTTGTTTCTCCACTTCACCGAGCTTTGACATGTTTGCAAATGCATTCATAGCTTCACCGCCATTTTGCACTCCGTCTAGCTGTTTATATGCATTTTGCATCTCAGGCATTAAAGCAGGTAGCACGTATTTTATGGAGTAACTTCCATTCATACTTGAAGTTACGTAGTGCTTTTGTTGGAACGGTGTCATGAGATCTTTTATGTTGTCGTGTATGGCTAAAAGATGCGGACTTAACTCTTCATACTCTGTTGCGAGTTTTCTTATGACACCTTTTTCAAAGCCCATGTTGTATGCCAAAACTGTAACATCACACGGTATATCTTCACATAATTTTTGTGCTAGTAAAGCTTTTGGGTCTTCACCATCTTGCGCTAAAAACTCACAATGCTCCAGCTTTCCATCTTCATGCTCTACATGGAGTGAATACTGAAACGGAATCTGCATAAAAGGGCTTACCCCTTTAAACTCTGGTATAGCCTGCTGAAAGGTCTCAAAGTCTAAATGGTAGATTGGATACGTCAAAGTGTTTATAAAGGCTTTTATAGCTTCCCTATCTATGTGTGTCTCGTTAGATTTATAATTCTTCACCGCTTGGCTTTGTTTGTCTGTCATGGTAAAGTCATCTGGTATCTCTTTTATATCGACTATCCCTTTTGCATACAACTCCACCTGCTTTTTACTTCCAAGGTTAAAAATGTTAAAAACAGAATACTCAGGAATACCTCTTTGCTCTCGCCAACAATACTCCATAGCGTCACACTCATAAGGATTTTTACAATGCTTACCTATCTCAATGTCTGGTTCATTTTCTTTGTCACTCAAACACGCTTCAAACTCTCCAAGTACATTTAGGATGTTCTCTTGCAAAGCCACTGCTTCAACAGTTACATCTGCAACACTGAAAAGCTCAGACAAGTCTAAATCATCGCCTCTGATGTAAGAACTGTTTATATGCACCACATTTGCACTTTTGACATGAAACCCAAGAGATTTTAAAACATAGTACTGAATCGAAACATCATGCAGATATATATCCTTCACCGAAGTAGAACTTTTCACTTCATAGATAGACACACCCTCTTCACACACATGAAGTATATCAACCATAACCAAGATTCCATCGTAATTGAAAGTCGCTTCGTAGATGTTTTGCACACCATCATCCATCCACTTTTTAGTAGTGGCTATCATCTCATCAGAATCTCTTGAAAACGGAACTGCTTCACCGTTAGGAAAAAGCTCACAAGCCAAGTCTCCAACAACATTACCAGTCTCAAAAACCGCCTGCGCGGAAGCATCCGGTAAAGTAAGCACAGAAGGATTGTGCTTTTTGAGCCAAAGTGACTTTTGGCATTGAATTCCGCGGGTGTATAGGGATTTTGAGAGGGTCATTAAGCAGTTTCTTTTATATTATTATTCATCAGTGTCAATTCCCATCATTATTTGGTAGTGCTCTTTACCAATTTCATTAAAGATCAACTCAAATACATCAAATAATTTTTGAGGTTCTTCATTCACAATTCTTGTAAAGTAGATATCATCTAATGGCGATATTTTATGGCTTCCATCTTGAATTTCTGAAATCAGTGAACTAGCGATAATATTTATAACATCTTCAGGGTTTGAATCTTTAACAGCATTCCATACACTAGCACCTAACCCTGTAAAATTGACATAACTTTCAAGTACTCTTCTCATGATATTTGTAATTGAAATATTATGAGTTTTATCATTTGGATTTATGACAGTATTTTCTTTTATTTTTGTGAGTGCATCCCATAATAAAGAATAGTCATTCAGTATCGGTTTAACTTCAATATCAATACTAGATTTATTATTTACTTTATTTATTTTAAAAAAAGTTCTGTCAATACAAGTTCTTTTATTATCTAATGAAATTTCTTTATAAAAATAAATATTATGGGTTAAGACAAATACTTGAGCTACAAATGTATTTTTAAGCTCTTTCTTTTCTGCTTTTGAAGAATTACTTTTACGGGCTATTAGTTGTTGAATTAATGAATTTACTAAAAATAGCACTTGACTATCTAAGCTTGAAACTGGGTCATCAATTACAATAATTTTTTTCTTTTCTGACTCTTCTAAATTATTTGTACCTAAGCATAATTGATAAAAATATAAAAATGCTATAAAGTTTTTTTCACCCTCACTTAATGACTTAAATACATCTTCTTTCTGTCCATCAATCCTTTTTAAGTAGTATTCAAAAATATTATTATCATTTAATTCTTTTTCTTCTATTTCAAAACCTTGAAAGCCACTATTTTTCAAAATAATATTTATATTGTCAATAGCTTCCTTTGTTGAAATTGTTTGCTCTCTCCAGTCTTCAATCTTTTTTTTTGAATCTAAAATTTTTTCTTTAACATTTAATATTTTATTTTCAATTAGTGTTGATATTCTAAGATATTGTTCTTCATTATCGAACTTTTGAATGTCATCTTTACATTCATTAGTTAAATATAGCCAAATATTTTCTTCAAATACTTGTTGATAAGTACTTAGATTATCGAAATTATTATTCTTATCTTTAATTATTTCATTGATCTCTTCAATCGTCTCTTTAAGCTCGACAATAGATTTTAACTCTTTTTTTTCATTTGATATTTTTATTTTTTCATCAATTGTTTTAATATTTTCATCAAAATAATCTTTAAATTTTGTATATAAATTAGACAACTTGTTGTCTTCATTATATTCTTTTGATAAATTTAGAATATTTAATAAGAACAAATCACTTGCTCTTGAATACTTATCTTTTAATTCTTCAATCTTTGCAACATCATTTTTGTATGTTTCATCAAAGTACAATTCAAACTTTTCAAGTAAATCTTTATCAACTGTTTTTTTTTGACAAAATGGACAAGTTTGTATTTCCTTATCTTTGTCAACAATTTTGATACCATCTTCTACCCATTTTTTTATTTGTAAAGTATTTATCATTTGGGCTATATCAATGTCATTATTACCGATAATAACCTTTTGAAGTATAATTTTGAACTCTTCTTCAATATCAATGATTGATTGATTTAATTCAAATGAAATTGAATTCTCAATTTTCACTAATTCTGTATCATAATACTTTTTATAATCACTAATCAGTGTTTCAAATGTAATAATTGGTAAAGGTTTATTAGCTACAGAAATATTTAGTAATTGATCGTAGTTGTTTTGTTGTTGTTTATATGGAAATGTATCTTTGATCTTTAAAAAAGATTTAATGGTTGACTTACGCTTCTCAAAACAAATCTTTTTTAACTCATTATATTTATTTTCTTTATCTTTAGCAATATTATTTTTTCTTCCAGATAAAGTAATAATATGGCTTTCAAGTTTTTTCAATATATTTTGCTCAATTTTTATTTTCTCATCAATTTCTTCATTTTTTTCATTTAAAGAGAAAATTCCATATTGTGTATTTCTGGATATAAAATTGCTTTCAATAAAATTTTCATTGAAGACTATAACTTGATGATTAGAACTATTAAATCCATTTTGTGAGCATTGTGGAAAATTTGTTTCTGATGGATTATCTAAACTTACATCATATAAATACTTCGCAATTGTTGATTTTCCTGAGCCATTATTACCAAAGAAAAAATTAACTTTTTTTAGATTATCAATTTTTGTACCTGTACTATCGTAACTTGCTACATTTTTAATTAAAATCTCTGTGATCATTTAATATTCCTTTTATAAAATGTTATTTATAACTCCACAATCCATTCAAACATCTCTTTAGTCTACATCTCCTGAGAAATTAAAAATATTTGTTAAGAAGCCTATGCTTCGTGCAGCTTAAAATATGATATTTTAATATGATTAATTCTAACATAAAATAATTAAATTCATCTATTCTTTAAAAAAGATTGTGCTTGTTTTGAGTAACTTAGCATCATCAAGGAAGATAACACTCTAGTTATAAGAGAAAAGCTACTTTATTCTACTATTTCGAGTTGTTTTTGAGTGAGTGTGTTTCTTGTATCGTACAGACAACGAAGGTGAAGCATTGTCGCTTCTGCTCTTAGTTCTGCCAACTTTTCAAGAGAGTCTTCTAGAGTATCTGGGTTTACGCCATTGTTGCTTGCTGAGACTATCTCTTTTTCTAGTGGAAAAACTTCACCTTTTATAGTGGCAAGACCGCCGATTGTTCTTTGTCTGATGTGTTTTAGTTTTGTTTTTTGCTCAGGAGTAAGAGCCAAGTCTTCATCATCCCATAAAACCATTATAGTTTTAGTGAGATGTGGCAGTTGTCCGTGAATGAGAAATGGTTTTTGTTGCGCATATAAACTTGTTGACCCCAAAGCCAACACCAATACACTCCATAGCGTTAAAAATTTTGTTTTCATTTTTTTTCCTTTGTTTTTTATACCTTCATTTGAGTTCAAAATGTGCAAATGCACCCTCTACACTTAAGACATTTTTAT
>JACNLH010000013.1 GCA_014381585.1 Candidatus Sulfurimonas ponti | reverse complement strand
TTTTCAAGATGTATCCTTATAAATAGTGAAGAAAGTATATCACATCTCTTTTAAGATATTTAAAAACTAATAAAAAAATTTAACTTAACATTTACTTATATTAAATATAATGGTAAGCACCAAGTAAACCCCATCTTGACAATTTAAAAATTATTGACTTTGTAAACCAATATTAAACCTCCATAAAACAGCTGTTTTACTCTGTTTTTTATACCTACTTTTAGACTAAAAACTGCTAAAATCCACATATGAAAGAATCAGCAGTTACAACAGAAGCCTTACTTGAGATAATGAATAATCAACTTGAGACAATTGATAAACAAGGCAAACAGATTGCTGATTTACAACAGAGACTTGATTATATGCTTCGTCAAAAGTTTGCCTCTTCATCTGAAAAGATTGCTAGCAATCAACCCTCTCTGTTTGAAGATACAACTTCTGATATTGAGATAGTAGAAGAAAAAGAGACTGAGAATATTACCTATACTCGTAAAAAGAGAGGCAGTAGAACTTCTCCACCTGAGTCACTGCCTCATGTCAGAGTAGAACATGATATAAGTGAAGAAGATAAAGTGTGTAGCTGTGGATGTGGGATGAAACGTATCAAAGAGATAGTTTCACATCAGTACGACATTATCCCTGCTTCCTTTAGAGTGATAGACAATGTAAGATTTGTATATGCTTGTTTGGATAAATGTGGCGAAGCTGTTAAAACATCTTCTTTGACTCCACAAGTTCTGCCAAGACACCAAGTAACAGCATCTTTTTTAGCAACAATTGCAGTGCAAAAGTTTGAAGATGCACTTCCACTTGAGAGACAAGTAAAAATCTATAAGAAAAGATTTGGTGTTAATTTTACAACAACTACCTTTTCAAATTGGATGATTAAAACCTCTGAGTTAAGATTAAAGCCACTCATAGATAAGCTTTCAACCATTCAGACGCAAAGCGGATATATACAAGCTGATGAGACAACGTTGCAGGTTTTAAATGAGAAAGATAAAACAGCAAAAAGCAAATCCTATATCTGGCTAAAAGCATCACAAGATAAACATCCTATAGTAATCATGCATTACTCCGCTAATCGTTCAGCGGCAACTGCAGAATTCTTGTTTGATGGATTTACAGGCTACATACAAACAGATGGGTACCCTGGATATAACAGTGTAGCAAACAAAGAAGGGGTTACCCAACTTGGATGCTGGGCACATGTGAGAAGAAAGTTTACGGATATTATCAAGTCTGGTGCCAGTGACGAAGTCAGTAAAAAATATGCGCAAGAATTAGTGGGGATAGTTGCACAACTTTATAAGATTGAAAAAGAGATAAAAGATGACCCACCTGATACAAAGAAGTCAAAAAGAGAAAAAGACTCAGCACTAATCATTGAGACAATAAAGGAGTGGCATGAGAGCAACTTCTTAAAAGCACAATCCTTGGGTGGCGCTATCGCTCGTGCATTTATATATCTCAATAATCAGCTACCAAAATTATCCATCTATCTTGAAGATGGAAGATTATCTATTGATAACAACAGGGCTGAGAATCATGTGAGACCTATTGCCGTAGGAAGAAAGAATTGGTTGTTTGCAACGAGCACAAGAGGCGCTACTGCTTTATGTAATTGGTATAGCGTCATCGAAACGGCTAAAGCAAATGGTTTAGACCCTTATGCTTATCTATGTCATGCTCTTACACTGCTTCCTATTTATCAACATGAAGGAAAAAATATTGAAGATTTATTGCCTTGGAATGTTGAGCTAAAGTAAAAGCTGTTAATAAAGCTAGATGGGGTTTACTTGGTGGTTACATATAATGCTTAGCTATATAACTCAAAAGGATTTTTTATGTTAAAAGAAAAATACACACCATTATACTTTTTAATCGCTTTAGGGGCTGGTGGTTTAGCAGTATCATTTTTTATGTACCTTACATTTTTAGTACCCCATAAAAACATACCTATGGCTACTTTTGACTTCGTAT
This sequence comes from Candidatus Sulfurimonas ponti, assembly GCA_014381585.1. GTDB lineage: Bacteria > Campylobacterota > Campylobacteria > Campylobacterales > Sulfurimonadaceae > Sulfurimonas > Sulfurimonas ponti. Next base: position 1,547 of record JACNLH010000013.1, on the reverse strand, counting down.
ATCCAGTACTTTTTCAAGGTACATGGCTATCATTGGTAAGTGCAATTGCAATAGTATTTATACTTATTTTTGCATTTTTGCACTTCAAATTACTTTTATGGAATATTCATCAATACAAAGCTTATAAGCAAACCCAGGCCTATAAAACTTTGATTAACTCCAATGCTGAAGTAACCTTAATGGCACTTCCTTTGACTTTTGCCATGACGATAAATATTTTCTTTGTCTTAGGGGCAGTATTTATCCCATCTTTGTGGAATTATATTGAGTACCTATTCCCATTTGCTTTACTCGGATTTGCATTTGTTGGTTATCATGCTCTAAAAATATTTATGATTTACTACGCAAGACTTATTAGTACTGGAGATTTTGACTCAACACAAAACAATAATCTTTCTCAAATGATCTCTATTTTTGCATTTTCAATGTTAGCCGTTGGATTCGCTGCACCAGGGGCAATGAGTCATAGTATTGGAATCAACGCAATAGGAATATTCGGAGCAATATTTTTCTCTGCTATGGCAATGCTGTTACTTATGATAAAACTTACATTAGGGTTTAAAGAGAGGAGAAGCTTCACCGTCTTTATGGATAATTATACCGATTTTAACACTATTAGGTATCACTTTTATACGTATCAGCTTTGGCTTTGATCATCACTTTGATACACATTTAGATCATACTACCTTATTTACTCTTACAAGTTTTATCGTTTCACTTCAAATTATATTTGGTCTTTTGGGATTATCTGTAATGAAGTCTATTAATTACTTTGATGAATTTATTCATGGAGATAAAAAATCACCTGCTTCTTTTGCTCTTATTTGTCCAGGAGTTGCATCTATGATATTTGGTATGTTCTTTATAAATTTTGGTCTTGTCTTCAATGGAATTATTGATAAGTATTCTATTATGTACTTTGCATTCATGCTTCCATTTATGTTTATTCAGTACAAAACTATAATTTATTTTTTCAAACTAAAAAAGAAATTTTCACTATAAAACAACTATTACCTGCAAACTATCAAGATTGCAGGTAATAGTTAAGACTATAAGTTAAGTCCTCATCCAAATCAACTTGAGATAACATCCACTCTAAATAGCCTCGCTCATACAGAGCTATCTCTTCTATATATCTTCCCGCATACTTTCCAAATCCAAATTTTTCAATCAAAACATTTTTAAAACTAAGTTCACACATTCTTTCTTGACTTGCAATCTCCAATAAATACTCAAAAAGTGACTTAACTACAAGAGCATCATCAAGTGCGTGATGAGGAGTCACATCAGTTGTTTCATTCTTATAAAGTTTCAGCTCATATCGAAGAAACTGCAAGGCATAAGATTCACATTCGCTTATCAAATGTCTAGAAACCCTCAGAGTGTCTATGACTGAACCTTTATACTCAAAGCCAGCTGCGTTTAGTTTTTGCATATCAAAGTTTACATTATGCCCGACAATCACCGTGTCTTCAAGGTTGTTTTCACATAGTAGCTTATATATCTGTGTATCTACCAACTTAGGTTTTTCTTGTATCATCTCATTT
>JACNLH010000014.1 GCA_014381585.1 Candidatus Sulfurimonas ponti | reverse complement strand
GTTTGAAATTTTAAAGCCTCTAGATAATGAGAGATGATAATCATATTTTGCTCATTGCTCAGTTTATACTCTTCGTGTCCCCAATACCCATTGGCAAATGGTCCCAGTTTTCCTGATTTTATAAAGTTAGACAGTTTTTCTTTTACAGCTTCATAATGTGAGTGTGAATTTCTAAAAGGTTGCCTTGAGTATTGATGTGCTTCTTTTGATGTACGTTTTGGGTCTGCTTTTAAAGCAGATGTGATATCGACAAAATCTAAGGCATGAAGATGATAAAAATGCACAACATGATCTTGGATAAAAAGGGCCATAGCGATTAAATCCCGGATAATCTCAGCATTTTTTGGAACGTTTAAAGAGTAAGCATCTTCAACCGATGTGACCGCTGCACGAAAATGGGAATTTGTGCAAACTCCGCAGATTCTTCCTGCTAAAAGTCCTGCATCTCTAGGGTCCCGATTTTTAAGAATAAGCTCTATGCCTCGAAAAAGCTGACCGCTTGCCCAAGCTTCTTGAACAATCCCTTCTTCATCCACCTCAACCTCAACGCGTAAATGACCTTCGATTCGGGTGATTGGGTCTATGAGTATTTTTTTAAGAGGCATTATGTATCTCCATGTTTTCTCTCATTTGCCAGTTTGTCTATAAAACCAAGCTCTGTGCATCCCATGCAACCATGTCCGGCTTGAATAGGCCAACTTGTTGCAGCATTAAACTTCATTGTTGGACAGTTTGCATAGGAGTATGGACCTTTACATCCCATCTCAAAGAGGCAGTAGCCTTTTTTTGCACCTTCATCTCCCCACTCTTGTACGAATTCACCGAGTTCATAATGTCCACGTCTTTCGCAGTTGTCATGTATCCTTCCCTGGTAAGCCCAAAGAGGACGGTTAAATGTATCAAGTTCAGGTAATTCTTCAAACATTATATAGTAAAGAAGTGTGCCTACAATATTTATAGGGTTTGTGGGACATCCAGAGATGTTGATGACATCATCTCTATTAAGAGCCTCAGAAACTCCCACCGCTCCTGTAGGATTTGGCGCAGCTGCGACTATCCCGCCATCAAAGGCACAAGAACCGACTGCTATAACAAGAGCGGCATCTTTAGCACATTTTTGAAGCAACTCAAGTCCTGTTGTCCCCTTTGGACCGATTCTAAGAAATTTTCCATCCATGCCAAGAGGCACAGCACCTTCAACTATGAGGATATATTGGCCGCTTTGTGTATTTATAATATCTTCTAAAACAGTCTCACTTTGATCACCGCTTGCACTCATAAGAAGTTCGTGATAGTCCAAAGAGATATACTCAAAAATCAAGTCTTCGATGGATGGATTGGTGGATTTTATAAAGGCTTCAGAATTACCACTGCAATCAGCGAGTTCCAGCCAGATGATAGGGATTTTATTTAATGTTTTAACTCCCTTGTCAACCACTTCTTCAAATTTTGGGTGAAGTTTCATATTTGCTGTTATCATAGAGATCCAGCTGTTGACTTCTGATGTGGCGATATCTAAAGATTCCATGGCCGCATCTAGATTTTGAGCATTAAGCTGATTTCTTGGGTGAAGTGTGTTGAATTTATCGAGGCGTTTTTGAACCTTGCTTATCTCTTTTTCTCTTTGAATCTCTTGGGGGGTTTTTCTAGGAATATTTGGATCTATTAAATCTTGAGAAGCAAGTATGATATCTTTCACCATCTCTTTACATCTTCCACAGACTCTTCCAGCTTCAGAAAAAGGAGCCAATTCTGAAAATGAATGTATAGCCTGCCTGGTCACAATATCGACTAAGTCTTGATTGTAAGTGTGCGCACAACTGCATATCAGTCTGCCTTTTTCACTTACAAGTCTGTTTTCATAAAGATAATTTATATCTATCTCTTCACCCTTATTGATAAGGGTCTCTATATAAGCAATATCCACATTTGAATTTATCCCTATAAATCTAGTCAGTTTCTTATCATTTAAAAAGTATTCATCCACTCTCTTGTCTTTTTTGCAACTGATGAGAACTTTTTCAAAGCTATCCTTAAAATGTGGTGAATTGACTTCTATCAAGTCAAACTCTCCGACTTTGAGCATATCTATATTTGCTTCAAGTTTAAATTTTCTAGGTTCTATTTGAAGAAGATGTGAAATGGCACAGTCTGCTTGATTGACACACTCTTTAACATGACCGGCTATAAAATCAAAGGCTTCAACTTCAGCACATTCACCGACTGCATATATGTCTTCATCTTCGGTTTGCATATAAAGATTTGTCAGAAGACCTTTATTGGATTTGATTGTCTTTTTAAAGTTGTCAATATTTGGTTTTATACCTACGCCAAAAATTAGAAATGGGTTTTCAATCTCCATCTTTTTAGTTTTAAGCACTGTGATTTCATCATTTTCAATCACTTTATCCACTATCTCATCATTATAGGAGATCTTGATTTTCCCACCGCTTGTATAAGATTCTTCTATTATTTTTATGGAGTCATTTGAGAGATGTTGATTGTAAAGGTGTTCGCCGCGTATTAAAAGAGTGATGTTTGTGGCATCGGGAATCCCATTTAAAGTCTCTAAAAGTTCTAAACTCACCGGACCGCCTCCAACTAATACAATATTTTTATTTTTGATACTGTTTTTTATTGCTTTAGAGTCTGCAACACTTCTAAAAACTGTCGCATTGGAGATGTTTTGGATGTCAAAAAGGGAGATGGGAGTCGAGCCGGTTGCAATGATTAGCTTATCGTAGGCGAATACAGAGTCTTTTGAGAACACCCGTTTATTTTCTCTGTCAATTTTTTCTATCTTTTGACTCAGTTCAATTTTAACAGTTGGGTCTAGATGCAGGGAGATTCTCTTCGGGTCTTCATCTTCACCTATCAATCGACACAAATGTATACGGTCATAAGGAAGATATTTTTCATCACTGAGGATGAGAATATCCAAAGAGTTATCTAATTTTTTAAGATTATTTGCCAGATAAACAGAGGCTATTCCAGCACCTACAATAACTATTCTCATAATAAATCTTCTTAATATATAAATTTAAATACAAAATCATTATATTGCAAAAAAGATTAAAAATTTATTGTATTGTATTTCTTGAAAGATTTATAGTTTTAAAAATCAAATATATTATCTAAATCATCAGTGTCAAAACCCTTTGAGGGACTTATCATATACGAGATAGTGTCTAAATCAGCTTGCATAGAATTATCCATGAAATATAGGTCTGCTCCACCAACTATAAATAAATTTTCTAACCATCTATTGATATTATTTATAAAGCCGCAAACTAAATCGAGTTGATTTTTATCAAGCCCTACAAATTCATTACGGTGAAGATTTAAAAGATTCGAGAAGTCTGTGATTATTGTCGACATTGGTGAAATTTTATCGTAGTATCTAAGAGTTAAACAAAATAATGAAACACTCGATCGAAGGGAAATAAATATTTCTGCTGTTAAAGAATGTTGTTGGAGTAAAAATACTAATTCTTGCATATCAGAGTTAAAGTAAAATAATGGTGTCTAAATAATCATTTTTTCTTATAGTTTAA
>JACNLH010000025.1:2237-3583 GCA_014381585.1 Candidatus Sulfurimonas ponti | reverse complement strand
GATAATGCTGTGTCACTGCGCTTAGGTTATTACTTTTAAAAAAGCAACTCTTCTCTAGGGTCTGCTTCAACTTCAGCGCGGGGTGGTTTGGAGGTGTCTGAAAAGTACTCTTTTTTTCCTCCGACATCGACCTCTATTATACCTTCTGGTATGTCAAATTCTCTTTGAATCTGCGGATATAATTCTAGTAAATCTTTATAATACGCTTTAAATGCAGTCCCCGAGACTCTGCCCCCTGTTTCTTTTTTATGCATTGGTGAATTATCGTCATTTCCAAACCAAACCACAGTCTCTATCGTCGGTGAATATCCTGCAAACCATCCGTCTATATTGTCATTTGTTGTACCGGTTTTACCTGCTATATCTATACCTGGCACACGGGCTCTCACAGCTGTTCCACGATCAACAACACTCTTAAGGATGCTTGTCATTAAAAAAGCTTGCTGTTCATTTGTAATCACATGAGAACTTGGAGCGAACTCATGTATTATTTCACCATTATGCTCCACATAATTTATCATATATGTATCGACTTGCACACCCTTGTTTGCAAACGATGTATAATATTTTGCCAATGTTAAAGGGGACAAAGAGATCGTTCCCAAAGAGATGGACAAGTCTTGAGGCACATCTTCAATGCCAAACTTTTTGAGCTCGCCAAGAAGCACCCGAAGTCCGATATCATTCACAAGGTTGATCGTTGCAAGGTTGCTCGAATGCACAAGTGCTTCTCTGAGAGAGATAAGCCCCTTATAATTTTTAGAATAATTACGGGGTTGCCACTTCATCTCTTCACCGTCTTTTTCATACATATATGTTTTAGCGATATCGGTAAGCTCCGTGGCTCCGGAGAAACCAAGATCTAAAGCAACCTGATAGATAAAAGGCTTAAATGCACTCCCCGGTTGACGCCGTCCCTGTGTTGCCCGGTTAAAAGAACTTTTTGTATAATCATAAGAACCCACAAGAGCCAGCACACTTCCGGTGCTTGATTCCACACTTACAAGCGCCCCGTTTAGATTGGATGTGTTTGTATCGATGTATTCTATATCTTCGTTTCTCTTCTTGGCCTTTTCCAATGCTTTTTCTTTATAACCTTCAATTCTTTTGAGTGCTTCATTGTACGCATGTAAAACCGCTTTTCGTCCGGCTTCTTGAAGTCTGATATCTATAGTCGTATAAACTTCATAACCGCCTGTTTTAAAGTCTGTGATATTGAGGTCTCTCATGCGTCTTGCAATTTCATCTACAATAAATGGCGCTTTATTTTGAGTGAGCGTTGTATCGTACACTTTTGGAGATTCTTCTATGGCTTTTTGATATGTGGCATCATCTATCCAACCAAG
>JACNLH010000025.1:0-1902 GCA_014381585.1 Candidatus Sulfurimonas ponti | reverse complement strand
GAGAGTTTTTTCTCGCGTGTCAGTAACTTGTTTTTCACCAACTGCTGTGTGATTGTACTTGCACCCTGCACTGCTTTTCCAGCCCGGACAACTTTAATGGCTGCGCGAAAAATCGCATCCACATTAACCCCTGGATGTTCAAAAAATGTTGTGTCTTCAATCGCCACAAGCGCCTCAATGGCACGTGGAGGAATCTCTTCAAAAGGAGTGTAAAACCTATGTTTTGTATCAAATACATTTGCTATTTTTTCACCGTGTTTATCATAAATACGGCTGCTTTTAGATGGCTTATAATCCACCAAAGAGGATATATCATAATCATATGCCACGTAGTAATATCCAAACAATGCAAATGGGGATAAAAGCAGCAGTGACATTAATGTAAAAAATATCTTTGTTTTCATAGTATCTTATTTCCTAAACTATCTTTATTCTCTAAATTTTCGATTTGCAAAATTCGCTTCTATAAGTGTTTTTGTATATTCTTGTTGTGGATTTTGTAATATGTCTAGCATTTTACCATCTTCTATAAGCAATCCATCTTTTATAACACAGATATCTTCACATAAACTCTTTGCTGAATTCATATCGTGCGTTACAAACAAAACTTTAAAGCCCATCGTAACCTGCAACTTCAGTAAGAGATTTAAGATCATAATTCTTGTCTTGGGATCAAGTGCCGTTGTCGGTTCATCCAGCAGCAGCAACTTTGGTCTGGATTCTAGGGCCATCGCTATAACAACACGTTGTAACTGCCCGCCAGAGAGTTCTGGAGCAAATCTATCGAGAAGTTCTTTATCTAAACCGACTTGAGAGAAAAGTTCCTCTTGCTGTTCTTGTGATATAAAAAATTGTTTTTTTATTTTTGTAAGTGGCGAGAGCGCTGTAAAAGGGTTTTGAGGAACAAATGCGACTGTCTTTCCTGCGATAAGTTCAAAGTTGGCATCATGCTCTAATTCACAAGTCATTGATGCAGGCAACATGGACAAAAGCGCTTTGAGTGTTAAACTTTTACCACTGCCGCTCTGCCCCACTAAAGCCAAAGATCTATTTATGGTGAAACTGATATCCACCAAGTTTTTCTCTTGCAATGAAACTTTTAACTTATTTATTTTCATCTGGCTATTTTATCACAAGCTTATCAATATATTCACACAAACTCTTCAGTCTTTGAGCACTTTCTCCAAGCCTTGCAATCACCCGCAGTATTGCAGACTCAACTGTGGGCTGACGTATTGCACCTATTGCATATCCATCTTTTAAAAGATTTTCTTTTATCTCTAAGACTTTTTTGTTGTCATTAATCAAAATCGGGAGTATAAGCCCTTGTATTTCAATACCTAAAATATCTTTAATGATTTTTTGACGCTCCTCAATCTCAAGCTTTAAGCTTTGGGTGTTTTCTAAAATATACTTTAAAGCATTGTGTCCTAAAAGCGTATCGTATAAAGAAAGTGAGGTTGCATAGATGATTGGTTTGGCACGGTTGATAAGATACTCTATAATATGCTCTGACGCTAAAATATATGCGCCAAAACTCCCATAGGCTTTTCCAAGTGTTCCCATTTTTATATGATTTGCTTTTATCTGTATATCATACAAATCAAAAACTCCCATCAACTTATCGCCAACCACACCTGAACTATGTGCTTCATCAACGATTAGAAGAGCATCTTCCCTCTCGCAAATAGAAAAAACCTCTTTATCCACCAAGTCCCCATCCATAGAATAGATTCCCTCAACTGCCACTATTTTTCTTTTGGCTTTGGATGCTTTAAGAAGCTCTTCTAAGTCTTGCATATCGTTATGTTTAAAAAATTTCACATTCACATGTTCTAGTTGCGTTGCAAGCACCCCTGAAGCATGGTATTTTTCATCCATATAGATGATATCGCCTTTACG
>JACNLH010000016.1 GCA_014381585.1 Candidatus Sulfurimonas ponti | reverse complement strand
TAGCCCATTTGGCACCTACAAGCGGTTTTTTCACCTATGGGGAATTTTTTAAAGCCAAAGATAAAAAAGCTGAACTGCTTAACCAAACTATGACAGTGCTCTCTATGAGTGAATCAGATGAAGCATCTGAATATAGCTTTGAAGATAAATCTTATAGAAATGAGATAGCAGAGGTGAGTGCGACACATAAGGCACTTTCACATTTAATAGAAGAAACTTCGCGTGAGCTTAAAGAGACAAATAGTCATTTAGAAGATTTAGTGATTCAAAAAACTAAAACTCTCTCAGATAAGATAGAAGAATTAGAACGTGCTTTAGAGGTGAAGTCTGAATTTTTAGCAGCTATGAGTCATGAGATCCGCACACCTTTAAATGCAATTCTCGGCTTTGTAGATATTTTACGCGCTGATGAAAAAGATAAAGAAAGACAAAAAAGATTCTCAATTATTAAAAATTCCGGAGCCACACTTCTAACCGTTATAAGTGATATTTTAGATTTTTCAAAAATACAAAGCGGGAAGATGATTTTAGAGAGAAGAAAATTTGCAACAAAAAAACCGTTTAAAGAAGTTTTACAGCTCTTTTACGAAAAAGCAGTTGAAAGTGGAATCGATTTAAAAATACACTTTGGTGAAAATTTACCTGAATTTTTTATTGGAGATATTGTCCGTATTAAACAAGTCACGGCTAATTTGTTAAGTAATGCGATTAAATTCACTGATAAGGGTGGTGAAATTTCTATACGTTTGGAATTTGATACACTAAAAGCTGAACTAAGCCTTAGTGTGAAAGATAACGGTGTTGGAATAGATGCTAAAAATATGAAGAAAATATTTCAGTCTTTCACACAAGAGGATTCAAGCACTACAAGAAAATTTGGGGGAACCGGTTTAGGTCTTTCCATATCTCAAGCATTGGTGGAAGCTATGCAAGGCGAGATCACAGTGACTAGCGAATTAGATAAGGGAAGTATTTTTAGATTTGTTTTACCACTGCTTGAAGCCGAAGTTTCGGGTCTTAATGAGGAAGTTGCTTGTGGTGAAATTAATCTGCTTCAAACACTTAATGGAAATATTTTACTTGTAGAAGATAATAAGACAAATCAGATGCTTATGAATGTGTTACTCGGTGATTTAGGTTTAGAAGTGGACTTGGCTGAAAATGGTCTTGAAGCAGTGGAGAAATTTAAAGAAAATAAATATGACTTAATCCTGATGGATGAAAATATGCCGAAAATGAGCGGTATAGAAGCTACAAAGATTATCTTAGATTTAGAAAATGCAAAGGGGGTGAAACATACTCCGATTATTGCACTCACGGCAAATGCCTTAGCAACAGATAGAGAGAGATTCTTGGCTGCAGGAATGGATGAATTCGTTTCTAAACCCATCGATCATGAAGTATTTATCAGAATATTACACTCATATTTGCTCTAGTGTGCATTATTTAAATGCTGATATATTTTGTTTTTAACAAAAAAAATTGTATTTTTTATTGTTAGATAAGTATTTTTTGCTATCATATCTTAAAATATTTTAGGATTAAACATAGTGAAGTTACTTAATGCACTGCTTGGTGTCACCATCTTATTTTTTACTCTCAATGCTGATGATGATTTTCAATCACTGCTGAATGAAGTGACAGATATCGCAACAAAAACCAAACTTAACATTGACTACCAGCCCTCAGTGGTGTCTATCTTACATGCAGATAAGTTGAAAAAAATCGGTGTTCGTAATCTGCATGAAGCTATTGGCACATTACCCGGAGTCGAAACATCGATTTTACATACCGGTTGGAAGCAAGTGATTATGCGCGGCAACTATAATCCGGACACTTTTATTTTTGATAAATATAAGCTTTACATCGATGGTGTGGATATTGGAAGTGATCTTTACAGTACGAGTTACTACTATCTTGATTTTCCTATAGAACTTATAGACCGAATAGAAGTGTTACGCGGTTCGGCTTCAACAATCTATGGTCCGGGAGCTTTTAGCGGGGCTATCAATGTTATAACAAAAAGTTCACAATCAGGTGTAAGTGATTCAGTTTTCATATCAGCCGGGAGTTATGACTATACAAAAGCCGGATTTGTTCAACATATAAAAGCAGGTGATTGGAATATAGGAATTGATGCTTATCATCAACATTCCAACAAAGAGTTAGATGCAGGCAAGGCATTCGTTCATCCATATGAATCAGCATACTTACGTTCAGAACATAATAGTTTAGAGGGTTTTGAAGATTATTCTATAGGAGTCACTGCTAAAAATGATGATTTCACTGTGATTGGAAGATATAAATCTGAACTTACAGATAATTTTTACGGCTTAAGTGAAGATATTGAACCTGTGCGCAGCGGTTATCAAAAAAATGAAAGTGCTGTTCTTGAGATACAAAATAGTTTTAAAATCAGCGAAGATATAATTTTAGATTCAAAAGTGGGTTTGAACCATTATACTTTTAAATTTGATGCAACAATTATTCAAGATGTGCTGGGATCAGGTATAGTTATAAGATTTCAGCCGACATACACTCAGTTAAACTCTTATATAGATACTAATATAAAAGGTAAAAATATAAAAGATCATAAATGGATGCTTGGATTAGAACTTAAAAATATAGACACCTTGAAGAACACTTTTGGAACCACAGTGAGAAAAAAACCTGATGGAACAGATGAGTATCTACCTTCATTGCAGTACCTCGAGGGAAAACAAGGTTTTTTAGACGGTGAAAATGATCAGTTTGTTAAATCAATCTACTTTCAAGATATCTATTCTGTAAATGATAGTTTTGATCTTTCTCTCAACCTCAGACTAGATGATTACTCTTATTTCAATGAGATGCTTAGTTATCGTTTAGGATCTGTTTACAGATATGATGATAATAATATTTTTAAAGCAGTTTATGGTCGTTCCTATAGAGCACCGTCTTATATTGAAGCATTTCAAGCAATACAATATGGGCTTAAAGAAGGAAATAAAAATCTAAACTCTGAATTAATAGATACATTTGAACTTGCTTACACCCACAAAAATCAGAATCACATTTTAAGAGCTAATATATTTTATTCAATTATGCAAGATGTGATTGACAGAGTTGAGAATGAGCCTGCAACATTAATTGGTGATTATTATAATCATAATCAACGCAATTCGAAAGGTTTTGAACTAGAGTTTACCTATGGTTTTAATAATGATGCGCAATTGATGGCTAATCTATCCTACGTTAGAACAGAATATTTCACGCCTGATTATTTAAATCCGCAATTATTTCAAAGCCCTTCAATATCAGAGGTTTTGAGTAAAGTGTACTTACTGTATCCTATCATGAAAGGACTGAGCATAAACACTGCATTGTATTACAGCGGTCCAAAAAAAGGATTTGAGGATGGTGCATCTTACGGCTCAACAATGATTCTGGATGAAAGTGTTTCATATACTATTGATAAGTCATCAACTCTCATTTTCACTGCTAAAAACCTGTTTGATGCATCTGTGGTTTATCCATCATATCAAGGTAAGCATGATGGAATAAAACGTGAAGGACGTAATTGGCTTGTAACGTATGAGAAAAAGTTCTAAAGAGAAAC
>JACNLH010000036.1 GCA_014381585.1 Candidatus Sulfurimonas ponti | reverse complement strand
TAGCCCATTTGGCACCTACAAGCGGTTTTTTCACCTATGGGGAATTTTTTAAAGCAGCAGATAAAGAAGGTGAACTACTTAACCAAACTATGACAGTTCTTTCTATGAGTGAATCAGATGAAGCATCTGAGTACAAGTTTGAAGATAAGTCCTATAGAAATGAGATAACAGAAGCAAGTGCAACACATAAAGCACTTTCACATTTAATAGAAGAAACCTCTCGTGAACTAGAAGAGACAAATAATCATTTAGAAGATTTAGTAAAAGAAAAAACAAAAGCTCTCTCAGAAAAGATAGAAGAACTAGAACGTGTTTCACAAGTAAAATCTGAGTTTTTAGCAAGTATGAGCCATGAGATTCGCACACCTTTAAATGCAATTCTTGGCTTTATAGATATTTTACGTGTAGGTGAAAAAGACAAAGAAAGACAAAAAAGGTTCTCGATTGTCAAAAATTCAGGGGCGACACTTCTCACTGTTATAAATGATATTTTAGACTTTTCAAAAATAGAAAGCGGAAAGATGATGTTGGAGCGAAGAAAATTCGCAACGAAAAAACCTTTTAAAGAAATTTCACAGCTTTTTTATGAAAGAGCAGTTGAAAATGGAATTGATTTAAAAATATATTTTAGTGAAAACTTACCTAGATTTTTTGTTGGAGATATTATCCGTGTGAAACAAGTGGCATCAAACCTCTTAAGCAATGCTATTAAGTTTACAGATAAGGGCGGTGAAATTTTCATGCGTTTAGAATACGATGAGGTAAATGCTTCCTTAATCTTCAGTGTGAAAGATAACGGTGTGGGTATAGATGAAAAAAATAGAAAAAGAATATTTGAGTCTTTTACACAAGAAGACTCGAGCACCACACGAAAATTTGGTGGAACCGGCTTAGGTCTTTCGATATCTCAAGCACTTATTGAAGCTATGGAGGGGAAAATCACTCTTGAAAGTGCATTGGGTGAAGGAAGTGTATTCACCTTTGTGCTACCCTCTCTTGAAGCAGATGCCTCAGATATGGACGAAGAAATTGCTCTTGGAAAAATTAATTTAGAACAAATACTCGATGGAAAGATTTTACTCGTAGAAGATAATAAAACAAACCAAATGCTTATGAATGTATTACTTGGAGACTTAGAGTTAGAAGTTGATTTGGCTGAAAACGGTCTTGAAGCAGTGGAAAAATTTAAAGAAAATAAATATGATTTAATTTTAATGGATGAAAATATGCCAAAAATGTGTGGTATAGAAGCTACAAAGATTATTTTAGATTTAGAAAAGGCGAGTGGAGCAAAACATACTCCAATTATTGCACTTACAGCAAATGCTTTAGCTACGGATAGAGCAAGGTTTTTAGCAGCAGGAATGGATGAATTTGTAGCTAAACCAATTGATCATGAAGCATTTATTAGAATATTACATTTTTACTTGCTCTAATACAAACTTTTTAAGGCTGATACATTTTGTTTTTAACAAAAAAAATCGTATTCTTTATTGTTAAATAAGTATTTTTTGCTATTATTTGTATAAAATATTTTTTTAGGATTTAACTCTAGTGAAGCTACTTAGTCTATTACTTAGTATTACAATCCTACTGCCCACTCTAAATGCTGATGATGATTTTCACGCACTGCTGAATGAAGTTACAGATATCGCAACTAAAACCAGACTCAACATTGATTACCAACCTTCAGTAGTTTCTATTTTACATGCAGACAAGTTAAAAAAAATCGGTGTTCGTAATTTACATGAGGCTATTGGCACATTACCAGGTGTTGAAACATCGATTTTACATACTGGTTGGAAACAAGTGATTATGCGAGGTAACTATAATCCAGATACTTTTGTTTTTGATAAATACAAGCTTTACATAGATGGTGTCGATATTGGGAGTGATCTTTATAGTACGAGTTATTATTACCTTGATTTTCCAATTGAGCTTATTGAGCGTATTGAAGTCTTACGTGGTTCTGCTTCAACTGTTTATGGTCCAGGAGCTTTTAGCGGAGCTATTAATGTCATCACTAAAAGTTCACAATCAGGCATAAGTGATTCAGTTTTCATGTCAGCTGGGAGTTATGATTATACAAAGGCTGGATTTGTTCAACATATCAAAGCAGGGAATTGGAATATAGGAATTGATGCCTATCATCAGCATTCTAATAAAGAATTGGATGCAGGAAGGGCTTTTGTATCATCTAATGAAGCAGCATATGCGCGCTCAGAATATAATAGTTTAGAAGGTTTTGAAGATTACTCAATTGGAATGACTGCTAAAAATAAAGACTTTACCGTAATTGGAAGATATAAATCTGAACTTACGGATAACTTTTATGGTTTAAGTGAAGATATTGAACCTATTCGCAGTGGTTATCAGAGAAATGAAAGTGCTGTCCTTGAGATACAAAATAGTTATAAAATTAGTAAAGACATAGTTTTAGATTCAAAAGTAGGATTAAATCATTACACTTTTAAATTTGATTCAACACTTATTCAAGATTTAGGGGGCAGTGGTTTAGTTGTAAGGTTTAAGCCAACATATACGCAGTTAAACTCTTATCTAGATACACATATAAAAGGTAAAAATATAAAAGATCATGCATGGATGCTTGGATTAGAACTTAAAAATATAGACACATTAAAAAATACCTTTGGGACTACAGTAAAAAAACCTAATGGAACAACAAATGTATTTTTAAGCTCACTAGAGTATTTAGAAGGTCAATATGGATTTTTAAATGGCGAAAATGATCAGTTTGTTACATCAATTTACTTGCAAGATATCTATTCAGTCAATAATAATTTTGATCTTTCTATCAACCTAAGGTTAGATGATTATTCTTATTTTAAAGAGATGCTTAGTTATCGTTTAGGATCTGTATACAGAGTCGATGATAACAATATCTTTAAAGCTGTATATGGCCGTTCATACAGAGCACCTTCTTATGTTGAAGCATTTCAAGCAGTGCAATTTGAAATAAAAGATGGAAATCCTAATTTAAAACCTGAATTTATCGATACCTTTGAACTGGCATATACACATAAAAATCATAATAGTATTTTGAGGACAAATGTATTTTATTCAATCATAAAAGATGTTATAGATAGAATAGAAAATGAGACGAATCATATTGGTGATTATGCAAATCATGGTACACGTAGTTCAAGAGGTTTTGAAGTTGAATATACACATAAATTTTCAAATGATGCAGAGTTTATGGCAAATCTTTCTTATGTAAGAACAGAGTTTTTTACTCCTAGTCAGGTTAATCCTTTACTTTATCAAAGCCCATCAATTTCTGAGATTTTAGCTAAGGCATATCTCTTGTATCCACTTAAGAAAGGTTTGAGTCTTAATACTGCATGGTATTATAGTGGTCCAAAAAAAGGATTTGATGAAATGATTGGTACTAGCATTAATAGTACTCCATCATACGGATCTACAATGTTACTTGATGAGACTATCGTTTATAGTATAGATTCATATTCATCTCTTGCGCTTAGTGTGAAAAATTTATTTGACGCAACTGTTATCTACCCATCGTATCAAGCAAAACATGATGGCCTACAACGTGAAGGACGTAATTGGCTTGTAACGTATGAGAAAAAGTTCTAAAGAGAAAC
>JACNLH010000146.1 GCA_014381585.1 Candidatus Sulfurimonas ponti | reverse complement strand
CTCTCATCCAAGAACATCCTCTTCTTAATCAAAAAATAGCCACACAAGTGAATCTTTATCTAGACAATAAACTTCGTGGATCTGCATCTTCCACACATCCGACTTTAAGTCTTCTCGATGACATTATCATCAATGCTAAAAAATCTGCATTTGAAGATGAGAATTTTTCACCGATTACAACTTCTGAATACTTATCTTGTGAAATTGAGCTTCTTTTAACAACACAAGACGGAGTGATCAGTGAAAAAGATCCATCCATTTTAAAAAATAAAAAAAACTCTGATCTCTCTCATCTTTTAAAAGAGATATGATTATCCTAAATTTTGTGGGAATTGCATCATGAATTTTTGCAACTTAGGTGCTATCACTGCTTGACAATAGCCCTGATTGGGATTAAGTTTATAATAATTCTGATGATAACTTTCAGCCTCATACACATTGCCCAATTCACTCACTTCTGTAACTATAGCATCTCCAAAATCACCTTGAATCTGCTTAATATAATTCATAATTTCTTGATGCATCACATCATTTTCATAATAAATCACCGAGCGGTATTGCGTGCCTCTGTCAGCCCCTTGAGAGTTCAGTGTGGTTGGATCATGAATTGCAAAAAATATATTCAAGAGCTCTTTTAGCGAAATCACTTCAGCGTCGTAAACAATATCCACAACTTCAGCATGACCGGTTGCTCCGGTGCAGATACTTTCATATGAAGGATTAGGTCGTGCTCCGCCTGAATAAGCACTTGTAGCAGATTCCACACCCTTGACATTTGAAAACACCCCTTCAACACACCAAAAACAACCCCCACCTAGCACTAATCTTTCTTTTTTCATTCTTTTATCCCTTATTTGATTTGTCCAATTATTACACAAAAAGACCACTATTACCTGTACAAAGGCAAATTAAATGAAAAGTTAAGATAGTTTATAAGCTTTATCCTATATCATTATAAACTAATATCACGGAGGATATATATGAAATACTTACTTTTATTCATTTTATCTTTCTTGTTAATTTCTTTGCATGCACAAGAAATCACCCAAGAAGAATTTCCTCTTATCCAGCCTGTCTCACTTGAAAAAGCAGATTTATCTTTAAAAAATTACTTCGCAGATATCGATTCAGATGGGGTCAGTGACGATAAAGACAAATGTCCCAGTACGCCACAAAACACTAAAGTGGATCTTTTTGGATGTATGATTTTAAACGATAGTGACAAAGATGGCGTTTCAGATAAAGATGATAAATGCCCAAACACACAAGAAGGTGCAACAGTAAACTTAAACGGATGCGAGCCCGATAACGATAAAGACGGGGTTCCTGACTTTAGAGATGAATGCCCGGACACAAGTGAAGAGTTTTTAGTCGATAGCATAGGTTGTCCCCAAACCACCATTTTAAATATCCACTTTAAAAGTAAAGAATTCAAAATAATGGACGATAGTCTAGCTGAGATTGAAAAGTTTGCTCTCTTTTTACTTGATAACAAAAACTATCAAGCATTGATTTATGGCTATACAGATAACTCTGGTGACGCTAATAAAAATAAGCAACTCTCAAGAGAGCGTGCGCATGCCGTTATGGATGTTCTTATCGGTCATGGGGTCAAGCTTACACGGCTTACTGCAATCGGAATGGGTTCAAAAAACCCTATCGCAGACAACAGCACACCTGAGGGTCGTGCTAAAAATCGAAGAATAGAAGTGGAACTGCTTCAATAAAAATAATATATTATTAAAGGAATATAGATGAAAAAAACAACTATTTTAACACTTATTACAGCTTTAACATTAAGTATAAGCCCTGTATTCGCGCAAACACTGATACAAGAAACTTCAGCAAGTGATTCCACTGTTGATGACATTATTGCTGAAATAGAGCAAGCCAAATCTGCTGCTACAAAACTAAAGGCTGCAAAAGCCGCTGCCGAGACTGTTGTCCCAGCCCAAGAGGAAACAGTGCTCACAGCAGAGATAGCAAAATCTGCTTCTGAAGCTGATGCTCTTGCTAAAGATACAAAGTCCGCTTCTGAAGCTATAGAAGAAGAGGAGGTGGCAGTCACAGCAGAGACAACAAAACCTGCTTCTGAAACTGCCGCTCTTCCTAAAGAAGTTCAAGAGCTTCCAAAGCCCGCTACGGAAGTTAAAGAAAAGATAGTGGCTGTGCAAGAGGAGCAAGAAGAGAAAGAAGAAGAAGCACCACGTAGATTAACAATAACGATACCGACTGTTCCAGAAACACCTAAAGCGATAAAGCTATCTTCAGAATTACGTCTGGTAGATGAACATGGGCATATAATTATAAAAAATCTTAATACACTTTATCCTGAGAGAAAAGAAATTATTTTTTCTACAAATGTGGCTCCGGAAAGATTTAACAAAAAAAACAAAGATAAAGACAAAGAGGAAGTGACTTTACTTGGAAGTGTGGACAATGCAAGAGTGACTGCATATCTTCAATCGCCTCTGCTAAGTGTTGATGAAGTTATAGCAAAATTAAAGCAAGAAAAATTCGAGATTCTTTCTACATTTAAAGTTGATAAAAAAGGAACCGTAACTTCTATAGTATATACAAACGATGCTATTAAAAGTGCTGCTTCAAAAAATATGCGCGGATTTGCAGGAGCTTTACGTATAGTGGTGGATAATGAAAATAAGCTCGTAAATATTTCAAATCCTATCTATATGATCAAAGCCTTTATGCAAAAAGAATACAACCCAAGTGTTGCCCAAAAAGTTTTGACACAGATTCATAATGTCTTTCCTGATTTAAAAGCCTCTACAGAAGTTGTAAAATTCTTAGCCTTAGAAAGATACCAGTTTATGGAAAATATGCCCTTTTATCAAGATATGAAAGTTGTAGCTGAAGCAAAAAATGCAGAACTTCTTAAGCGTGCTCAAAAAAGTAAAAAAATTGTGTACGAACAACACTTAGATAATGGCAGCATTATTCTTGGTGTTGAACTTGGATCAAGAACATCTAAGTTTGTTAAAAAAATCGGTTATCAAAACTCTGGCCTTCTACCATATCCAGTGCTTATAGAAAATGGTGAAGCAAAAATCTTAGCACCTCAGTACTATATAGCAGTGATGTACCCTAAACTTAAAATGTCAAAGTTTATGACTATTGCCACTGTTCCCGGTGCTATAAATAAAGATATAGATAAAATCTTCCGTTAATGCCTCGCATAGATAGCGAAAAATTTTACCTCGCATCTCTTAAAAAACATGGTATAAATGCAAGAGGTGTGAACTGGGTTTCACAAGAAACTCAGGAACTTCGTTTTGATATAATCTTAGATATGCTCCCTAAAGATATTGACACTCTAGTGGATGCCGGATGTGGTTTTGGAGATTTTCACCGCTATCTTCACAATAAGAATATACAATGCAAAAAATATATGGGCATAGATTCTCTGCGCACAATGTGTGCTATTGCCCATAAAAATACAAAACAAGAGATTATCTTAGCAGACATCACAAAAGACAGACTTCCCTTTGCAGAGTATTATATTTGCAGCGGCGCTATGAATGTTCTCAACGGTTTTGAGACCCACCTTTTTATAAAAAACTGTTTACAATCATCTCAAAAAGCTTTTATTTTTAATATTTTACATGGCAGCGAACAAAGTGAAACCTATAACTACTTCAGCATAAAAAAAATAGAAAAAATCGCACAAGAATTAAATGTTAATAAAATTGAAATGCGTGATGACTATATGCAAAATGATATCACAGTGGGATTTTTTCTATAATGTGTGCAATATTTGGTATTTTAGGTGAATACGATGGTGCATTAGCAAGAACTGCTTTAGCAAAACTCTCTCACAGAGGCAAAGATCATTGCGGTGTTGTTGAAAAAAATAATTTGTTTTTTGCGCACCATAGGTTAAGTGTTCAGGACTTATCTTCAACTGCGCACCAACCTCTAATTCATAATAATATTTTACTTTCATTCAATGGTGAAATATACAATCACAAAGAATTGCGAGAGGAACTCCGTGACACTTTTAACTTTAAAACTTCATCTGATTCAGAAGTGCTCATAGCTGCCTATGAAAAGTGGGGAGTTGATTTTGTGCAGTATCTTAGAGGGATGTTTGCAATTGCTTTATTTGATACAGACACCTTATTTCTCTTTCGTGACAGACTGGGTAAAAAGCCTCTGTTTTTTATGAATGATTCAAGCTTTAGGTTTGCTTCTGAGATTAAAGCACTCACCCCTTTTTTACAAAAAAAGCAGATGAATGATGATGCCTTGATGTCTTATCTTTCATTCTTGGCACCGACTCCACCTCATACATTTTTTCAAGGGATACAAAAACTGGCAGCTGGTGAATATCTTATATTTAAAAATAAAGAAGTTCATGTAAAAAGATATTTTGATTTGCTCGACAACACACCCAACATAATCACATCTCGCGATGAAGCAGTTCATAAACTCGGGGTCTTACTCGAAGAATCCATATCTATGCGGCTTGACTCCGATGTGCCTATGGCAACTTTACTCTCTGGCGGTATTGACAGTGCAACAATAAATGCCTATGCTCTAAAAGCTGGGAAAAAACTTCAAAGTTACACTTTAGGCTATGATACCTACAATAAATACGACGAAAGGGACAAGGCAAGAGAAACTGCCGAGTTTCTTGGTATTGAAAATAAAGAGATTATCATCTCCCAAAATGATTTTTTAACTGCAAGCGAAAAAGTTTTAGATATTATGGATGAGCCGTTAAATGATCCGGCTGCTGTGCCGCTTTACATTTTATTTGAGAACATTGCACAAGATGGTTATAAAGTTGTATTAAGCGGCGAAGGGAGCGATGAATTGTTTTTAGGCTATAAACAATATTTTGAATTTTTAGATATTGAACAAGCGAAAGATTTAAAACATAAAAATTGGCTAAAAAATTATTTTAAAGCAAACTATTCACCAAATCGTGAATGGGAACATTATAAAAGAATTTTCAATAATAGATTATTGTTTAGAACTTCTGGTGAAAATTTTACGGATTTACAAAAAAACATCTTGATGAAAAGAAATGTAAAAGATGACCAAGCATTAAAATATATTCATGATTACAGAAAAAGGTTTGAACTTTCATCACATACTGATGAATCTATTTGGTACAGCTATATTGATTTAAATATCTATCAGGCAGAAAATTTCCTTACAAAATTAGACCGTATGAGTATGGCACACACCATAGAATCCCGTACACCTTTTTTAGATCACAAACTTGCTTCACTTGTTTTTAATATATCGCCTGAGTTAAGATATAAGGATCAAATTGTCAAGTCACTTTTAAAATCTGTGATAAAACCTCACCTCAATGAAACAATCCTTCTCAGAAAGAAAAAAGGTTTTTCCAACCCCTATATGGAGTATCTCATCAATGCAGATAAATTAAAACTTATAGAAAAAGTAAATAATGAGACAAATATGTTCAAAAAAAATGAACTAAATAAATATTTATCAACATCAAACAACATAAAATTCAAGCATCATATCTGGGGCTTATATATATTATCATTCTGGATAAATAAACACTTTCTCTAAAGTACACAGGTTGTTACTTTTTCATATATTAACAAAAAAAAATTTAACAAAATTATTTTTTAGAATTATTTTTTAGATAATTCTAAAAGCACTAATAATAGGGCTTTGTTTAATCAATATCACAGAAATAAAAAGTTTTAACAATACTTAACATAATTTCAACTTATTCTTATTAAAAATCTCCCTACTAAATAAGAAAAACAAATAAAATACTTCAGTTAGCTTTAATATTATAGATTGTAAAATTTTCGCAGTCCAGAAATCTAATTTTTTGATTTTTGAAACATAACACAACATTTCAAGGGGAAATAATGAATATGAATCGTCGTGACGCATTAAAAGCAGGAGCAGTAAGTGTAGCTGCAGTGGCAGCAGCATCAACTTTAACAGGTTGTACTGGTGGAGAAACAGGTACTGCAGCAGCAGCTGGTAACACTGGAACAGTGCTTGGTAAACATAAAGTAGTAATTATCGGTGGTGGTTTTGGTGGACTTACAGTTGCTAACAACCTTAAAAAAATTGATCCAAGCTTTGATGTGGCAATTATCGAAAAAAGTGACACGTTTATGGCTTGTCCGGTTTCTAACACTTACTTAGGTAAATTAGAAGGTATGGATTTAGGTAAATTTGTATTTGATTATTCACAACCGGTGGAAAAACACGGTTATGCTATGCTTCAATCTGAAGTTATCTCAATTGACCGTACAGCCAAAACAGTTACAACTGCAGCTGGTATTGTTCAATATGAAATCCTAGTATTATCTCCAGGTATCGCTTATAACTATGAGGGTCAATTCCCAACTTGGACAAAAGCTCACGCAGCTGCAGTTCAAAGAGCATGTCCACCTGCAATGATTCCAGGTTCTGAGCATGTTGCACTAGAGCGTCAACTAATGAATATGGATGATGGTGATGTTATTATTGCTGCTCCATCTGGAAAATTCCGTTGTCCTCCAGCTCCATATGAAAGAGCTGCAATGATCGCTTCTTACATGAAAAAAGAAGAAATCAACGGTAAAGTGATTGTTCTTGTACCAGGTGAGAAATTTGCTAAAATGGGTGCATTTAAAGAGTCTGCTAAAGATTTATTCGGTGATAAAATTGTTTATATGCATCATACAGCTGTAACTGATGTTGACCTAAAATCTAAAACAGTTCACTTCACTCAAAAAGTGCCGACTGGTAAAAAAGATAATGATGGCGATATGATCATGGAAACTGTGAAAAAATCTCACAAATATTCAGTGTGTAACTTAATCGTTAATCATAAAGCTTCACCGGTTGTTCAAATGGCAACATTAGACACAACTGCTGATGCATTCAAAAAAGTTAAAATGAATGGTTGTTCATTCCAAACTGCAACTGATAAAGATGTTTATGCAGTTGGAGATATCGTTGGTCATGCAATCCCACCATCAGGTCAAACTGCTGTATGGGCTGGTAAACAATGTGCTGCTGAAATTGCTCACCGTTTACATGGTAAACCTTACACTCTTCCAGTTAAAACCACACCGGTTAAAGCTGGAAATGTTTGTTTCTCAATGGTTGGAGATTCGCCAGAAGAAGGAATTATGGTTACTCACGACTTTAGCTGGACTGGTGCAGTTATTAAAGGTAAAGGTCATGTTCCTAAAGCAGCTAGCGGTAAATATCGTTCTTCAAACACTGCTAAAGCATTACGTGACTGGTACCGTGGTATCATGAGTGATTTATTCGCATAATCACTATTTAGAAGCTTAACACTTCATGGAGGCTTCATTGCCTCCGCATTACAAAATAATAATAATTCTAACTTATACACGATTTATACACAATTATAGATTAGAATTGTTATTAACAATCAAAAAACTTTTTAAAGGACACCCATATGGAAAGAAGAAACTTTTTAAAAGTAGCAGCAGCTACTGGGGCAATGGTAGCCGTTTCACCATCAACAATCACTGGTGAGTTACGTGCAGATGATGGAAGTCTTTTTCAATCATATGAAAAAGTACAATTAGTAGACGCAAGCGGAGCACCGATTAAAGCAAGTTCATTAACTAAAGAGGAAAATTATATATTTAATTATCCACATGTTTCCACTCCGGCACTTTTATTAGACTTACCCGAGTCTACAAAAAATGAAGTTCACTTAACATCAGAATCTGGTGATAAGTATATTTGGAAAGGTGGTGCCGGAGCGAAAAAAACTATCGTGGCATACACTGCAATTTGTGCACATCAAATGGCACACCCGACACCTGATGACAGTTTTTTACAGTATTGCAAAAAAGGTCAGACGACAATGGCTTATGATGGATCTGGTGAAGTCAAAGGTGTAGGCGGTGTTATGGTTTGTTCTTCTCACTTAGCAGCTTATGATGTTACTTCAGGTTGTAAAAACCTTAATACAACTGCTCCTGAACCTTTAGCATCTATTATTATTGAGGTGGCTGAAGATGATACAATTTGGGCTTCTGCTGTTCTTGGACCAGATAGATTTAGAGATTATTTCAAAACTTTTAAACCAGAGTTAAAAAAATACTATGGTGGAAAAAGAGCAGGTAAAAAACACGTTTCTGGAACTGCAACTATGGTGGCTCTTAAAGATTTCACTAAAGAAATGATTCAATACTAATTTTTGAACATAAATAGACTATACTAAATATAAGGTGATAAAATGAAAAAAATACTAATGGTAATAATGGCAATAATGTTAAGCTCTTCTCTTTTTGCTGGTACAAAAGAAGAGAAACAACTTGCTTCAGATATGAGAGCAATGCTCGATTCGATTGTTGATATGCAAAAAGCAGCGTATTATAATGATTCTAGAGTACTTAAAAGTTCTACTACAAGACTTATTAGCGGCTTGGACTCATTACTTGACGTAAAGGCGAGTTCTTACTTGGATCCAGAACACAAATATGCTGAAAAATTTGCTGAAAAAAGAGTTAAAATGATTAAGATGTATGCTGAAGACTTACTTCTTTCTTTAGAAGCAGGTGAGATTGATGATGTGATTGCTGATTATCATGAGATTAGTAAACAATGTTATTCTTGTCATCTTCGTATCAGAACTAAAGACCAATAGTTTATCTTCTAACTCTTGCCATGCTCCTTTGGGGCGGTGGTTGGACTGCACTTAAAATTTTAACTCTTGATTTACCAATGGATGTCATCATCTTTTGGAGATTTTTTATCATGAGCCTTAGCTTTTTACCAATCCTCTATTTTTTTAAAACACCTATAAAATTAAACGCTTCTAGTTTCAAATATATTCTTAGCAGCTCTGTATTAAATATTGCCTTTATGGCTTCTTCATTTCTTGGGATTAAGTATGGTTTTGCAGGATCAGGAAGTGTGATTATTACAACTTTCTCTCCGGTGATCACCTTTTTGTTTGTTGCAATACTATTTAAAAATCGACTATACACACATCAATACTTTGGGTTAACATTAGGGCTTATTGGCGGTGTGATTTTATTACAGCTTAGCGATTTGAAATTATTTATGGATAGTTCAAATATCTACTTTTTACTATGTGCAATTATCTGGGCTGGAGTGACTATTCTTTCACAACATGCACGACAACATATACATCCGATCCATTATAGTTTCATAATATCTGTAGTGGCCACCTTTGTGACTTTTGCATATGCCTTTAATTCAGATTTAATGAGTGTTTTTGATCAAGGAAAAAGATTTTGGATTGCGATGATTTATCTAGGGGTCTTTGGTCAAACTGTGGCTACAACAATATTTTTCATGGCCAGCGGAGAACTTGGCAGTGAAAAAACAAGTTCGTTTATGTTTATCGTTCCCGTCTTCGCTCTGATTTCTGCTTATCTCATTTTAGATGAGCCTATTGAGCTTCATATAATTATTGGCGGTCTTATCAGTATTGTCGCAGTCTATTTTATCAACAAGAAAAAGCTTCCTGTCAATTGATTTTGTGTAGTATTAGGGATACTAAAATATTCACTAGGATCTTTAATGAAAAATATTCTAATTCTTGGTGGCGGTTTTGCCGGTCTTGAAACTGCTATATATTTAAAAAAACAAAAATTTAATGTCACTCTTGTCAGTGACAGAGATTACTTTTATATCTATCCGACTTCAATTTGGGTGCCGACTGGCGAGAGCAGTTTTAAAGACGTTTGTATTGACCTAAAAGAACTCCAACGTGCCCATGGTTTTTCTTTAGTGATTGACGCTGTCCAATCTATCTCCGCAAAGAAAAGCCTTGTCACATTAGAAAGTGGAAAAGTCTATGATGATTACGATTATCTCGTCGTCGCTATGGGTGCACACAAAATGAAACACAAAGGTCTTATAAACACCCTCTCTATATGCGGTGCGCCAGAGCAATCCTTAGAAATAAAAGAAAGAATCGATGCATTAATAGAAAAAGGTGCTGGGAAGATTTGTTTCGGTTTTGGCGGAAACCCAAATGACACTTCAGCAGTTCGTGGCGGACCGGGCTTTGAGTTGCTTTTCAATCTGCATAATAAACTAAAGCAAAAAGGCATCCGTGATAATTTTGACCTGACTTTTTTTGCTCCAATGCCAGAGCCTGGCAAAAGAATGGGACCGCAAGCCTTAAAAATGATGGAGGTCTTCTTTAAAAAATATAAGATTAACAAATCTTATGGCAAAAAAATCAAACAGTTCAACAAAAAAAGTATTGTTTTTGAAGATGACTCAACATTAGACTCAGACTTCACCATGTTTATACCAGCAGGAGATGGTCATAGTGTTATTAAAAAATCAGATTTACCAACTAATAATGCCGGTTTTATCAAAACAAATGACTTCTCCCAAGTAGTATTTGAAAAAGAAGGTGAAGTAGATGACACTATGCCTGCAAATATCTATGCAGTCGGAGATATAGCGTCCTTGGAAGGATATGATTGGAGGGCTAAACAAGGTCATGTGGCGGAAGTTATGGCAAGGAATGTCGCGCATAACATTATGCAAAGAGAATTGGGTCGGACTGACTTTAAAGGATATCATGCACATTTAAATATACTTTGTGTCATGGATAGCGGAGATGGTGCTGCTTTTGTGTATAGAGATGAGAAACGTGCTTTCATGCTGCCTATGCCATTCATCGGGCATTGGCTTAAAAAAGGCTGGGGAGTCTACTGCAGGTATTCCAAGCTAGGTCGCATACCCAGAATTCCAGGAATGTAAGAAAAGAGCTTATAGAGTACCCTATGAGCTTAATTTTTCGCTAATCTCTTTCTCTTTTCGTTTTGCTTTCATTTTTCGTTTTGCTAATTCACGCATATCTTCTGTTGTATCGCTTTCATCCACTATCTCGACACCTAAAATAGTTTCAACACAATCTTCCAAAGTGATGATTCCATCTGTTTGGTCATAGTTGTCTTTGACTAAGAACATATGATCTTTTTTAGTGATGAACATATCAAGCGCTTTTGAAACGGGGATGTTTTCATTAATCACTATAATATTCTTTTTTATAGAACCCACGCTCACGCTATCATCTATCAAAGCTTGTTTAAAAATCTTTTTTGTCAGAACTATACCCGTCACATCTTCTATTGAGTTTTTATAAACGGGGATACGGGAAAATTTAAATATAGCAGCTTTACTTTCTATAATTTCTTTAATGGTCATAGTCTCATCCAGCGCGAAAACGACACTTCTCGGCGTTAAAACATCCTTGACCTTTATCTTATTTAAACTTAAAATATTTTCTATAAAATCAGACTCTTTTTCATCAATAACACCATCGTCTTCACTAAGAAGCATACTATGAAGAAGCTCTTCTTTTGTCAGACTGTGCGCATTCTCTTTACCCTTTGATATTCTATTTGTCACAAAAAGAGTGCTCAAGATTATAGGGTATGTGATAAAAATAAAAATTCTTATTATTCTAGCTGACACAGGAGCTAATTCTTTCCAATATATCGCACCTATCGTTTTTGGAATAATTTCTGAGAAAAATAAAATTGCAAAAGTTAGAACAATAGAGACATAAACGACTGCATCATTTCCAAAAAGTATCGAAGCTTGTGCACCGACAGCAGCTGCACCCAAAGTGTTTGCTATAGTGTTTAAAATTAAAATAGACGCTATAGATTTATTTATATTTTCTTTATGAGATCTTAAATATGCCGCCACTTTAGGTTTTTCTGTTTCTAAAACAGAAATATAAGACCTGTTGACAGATAACAGCACAGACTCCAAAATGGAACATAAAAACGAAACACTCACAGACAAAACGAAAAACAGAATTAATAAATCCATTTATTTAAAATACCTCTTTATAATAAAATCAAGGTTGCAAGACCTAAAAAACTAAGGAAACCCACAACATCGGTGACAGTGGTTAAAATCACTGTGCTACCTATTGCCGGATCAACATCCAGCTTCTTTAAAAACAATGGCACAGCTGCACCGAATAAACCTGCCGCTAGAAGATTAATTATCATACTTAGTGCAATTACGACACCAAGTAATTTTATATCAAACCATAGAAAAGCTATTGCACCCATTATGACAGCAAATACAATACCGTTGCCAAGTGCGATGGTTGCCTCTTTTTTAATAATCCTCATAGCATCACCTTGAGAAATATCCCCAAGGGCCAACTGACGCACTACAACTGTCAGACTTTGCGTACCTGCATTTCCACCCATAGAAGCAACTATAGGCATTAAAATTGCAAGAGCGACCATGCTTTGCAAGGTATCTGAAAACATTCCTATAACCAAAGAAGCAACTATGGCAGTAATAAGGTTGAGACCTAACCATGTAGCTCTTTTTTTCCCTGCTTGAAGAATCTCATCATCTTCTTCTGCTTCATCATCAACACCCGCAAGATTATACATCTGTTCTGTTGCTTCATCTTGAATAACATCATATATATCATCTGAAGTGATACGCCCAAGAAGCACACCATAAGCATTCACAATCGCTAAAACAGAAAGGTCATACTCTTCAAAAGTACGGATTATATCTTTAATGTCTTCTCTGTCTTCTGCTTTAATAGGCTCAAAACTATCCTCATGCATCTCTATATTTTGAATAATGGTTTTAGAAAAATCAAATATCAGTAAATCATCCAAACCCACCGCGTAACGCAGTTTATTGTCCTTGTTTACAATAAAAAGATTTTGAACATTTTCAAGTTCGTTCTCTTTTCTTAGACGGGCGAATCGCTTGATGACATCTTGCACAACCTCATCTTTTTTTGCTGTGAATATCTCAAGCTGCATATAAGAACCGGCTTCATTTTCTTCATAGCTTTTAAGCTGTGTGATTTCTTGTCTATCATCTTCATTGAGCTTTTCAAAAACTTCAGAAGCGATGTTTTCATCATGATCTTCAAGTTCTTGCATAAACTCGGCTTGATCATCTGATTCAAGTTCACTCACTGCGTGAGAGAGTTCATCCACACTGAGATTTTCCACCACATCATCAAAATATCTATCAGGCAGAGCCAGAGCCACATCACCGATCAAGTCTTTTGGTATAAGTTTTAAAGCATCGGCAAATTCACTGTCATCAAGATTTTTAAGTAATTTTGCAAGTTTTGAAGGATGTATTTCACTTAACTCATGAAAATCTAAGTAGTCTTGTAATTTATTCATAATGAAATTATATCTAATTTGATAAAGAAGGAGTCACACATGCCTATAAAATCACGGCATGCGTTATGATATTAAATCGGAAGGACACGGATCTTAGTGGAAAGCTTCTCTTTTAGAGTTGATTCTATCGCATAAAGTGTGCCTGTTGCACTTGAAGCACAACCGTCACATGCACCTAAATATCGTATATAGATATCAATATTATCATCTGTTGCTTTAATATCGATCACTTCCATATCTCCGCCATCCATTATTAGAAATTGACGAACATTTTCATCTACGATGGCATCAACAGCTTTAATTTGCTGCACTAAAGTCATCTTTTCAAAGTCACCGCTTGCTCCTGCTGCAGCAGCAGCTTTAAGTCTTTCTTGTTCCATTTCTGATCTAGTGTCCGCTAAGATGTCCACTAAATAGTAATCCATAGCTTCATGACCGCCAGGTTTGATACAAGACTTACAAAAACCGCCGGCTTTTGTATAATCAGTGATTTGCTCAACGGTTTTAAGGTCATTCAACTTAATAACCTCTTGAAGAGTGCTTAAACTCACACGTGCACATTCACACACTATTATTTCAGTTTCAAAACTCTCAGCATCAACACCCATGTAAAGTCCTGCAGCTTTCTTGATAACATCATAAGCCATAACTGAACAGTGCATTTTTTGCGGTGGAACTGCTGGAGTTTCAGGATTATCACGAAGTGCTAATTCAACATCAATATTTGTAATTTTCACTGCTTCTTGCACTGTTTTACCAATACAAAGTTCCGTCATGACATCAGAAGATGCGATAGCCGTGCCACAACCGAATGATTTAAACTTAGAGTTTATAATCGTGTCATTTGCCGGATCAATCTCCCAGTATAAACGCACTGCATCACCGCAAGACTCTGCGCCGAAATCAGCAACAATCAGTTTATGACCTCTCTCCTCCACTTCAGCTTCAAATAATTCACCTTGATGTTGTGGATTATTCATTAATGTTGTTACTTTATTTGAATACGCGTCCCAAAGAGACTCGCCTAATATATCAGCTTTACCCATTTCATATCCTTTTTAACTAAATTTTTTAATTTTTTATTATTCTGAGATTTTCAATCTCAAACTTCAGTGCTTTTATAATTAATGGTGGTGAAGTTCGCACTCTTGAACTTCGCCGCCTGCTGTTGGTTTTTGTAAGGCAAAAGAACTTGAAATTGCTCTTAATCTTTTCACCGCATCTTTAAAATGTGAAATTGTATAATCAATCTCTAGATCCGTTGTGAATCTTGAAAGCGATAAACGAATTCCGGTATGTGCTAATTCATTATCAGCACCGATTGCAAGCATCACTGTATTTGCCTCAAGATCTGCAGATGCACAAGCTGAACCGGTTGATGCTCCGATTTCACCATTATTTAAATCCCAAAGCATACCTTCACCCTCAACACCTTTAATAGATATAAGTATAGTGTTTGGCGTACGATTATCTCTGTCTCCGACAACAAAAGTATCACTTAATTCTAAAATCGCATCTTCTAAACGGTCACGTTTTTCTCTGATCTTAGCCATTGTATCTTCGATGTTTTGAGTTGCAAGTTCCACTGCTTTACCCATACCGACTATATACGGCACATTTAAAGTTCCTGAACGACGTCCACCCATATGTTCCCCACCATGAAGAAGCGGAGTGAGAGGCTGAGAATCTTTAATGAATAAAGCCCCTATACCTTTTGGCCCGTGAAACTTATGTGCTGAGAATGAAACAAAATCAACATGCACATCTTGCAAATCCACCGGTATTTTCCCGATAGCTTGAACACCGTCAGAATGAAAAAGAACACCTTTTTCTTTACAGATTTCACCAATCTCTTTAATAGGATTAATCATTCCCGTTTCATTTGAAGCCCACATAACAGAAACTAAAGCTGTTTTTTCAGTGATAAAACTCTTTACAGTATGTGCTTCCACCACACCTTGTTCATTCACAGGAAGATATGTGACATGAACATCACACTCTTCTTCCAACCATCTACATGTTGCTAAAACAGATGGATGTTCCACTTCTGTTGTAACAATATGGTTCTTATCGCCATTTACAATATAATCTAAATACACTGATTTTAAAACCCAGTTATTAGATTCTGTAGCACACGATGTAAATACGATATCATCTTTATCATTCGCATTCAACCCAGTGTATACCTGGTCTATTGCTTTACTTAATGCCGGATGGGACAGCGTTCCAAACTTATGAAGTGAGTTAGGATTACCATATAACTCACTAAAGTATGGTATCATTGCTTCTACAACTAATGGATCACACATTGTAGTGGCATTGTTATCTAAATATACTTTCATTTTTCACCTTTTATTAGATAATAAATATCATTATCTTTAAATCAGACAATTTTTGTCTTGTTTAACTTTTGACATAATAATAGCTTTGTGATTATGATATGCTTAAGAGAAATTGAGTTGATACTCCGTTTAAGAAATGAAATGTATAAAAATTTCTGTATAATTCACGTACTCCATAGTGATAAGGAAAAAATCAATGTGTAATTTCAACAATCAAACTTCCGACACAAAAGCACTTATTCATCTTTTTATGACAAAAGCTGCCCTAAATATAGGCGGTGCCAACTTTTTACTTGCTCTCATAGAAGCTATGAAAGAAAAAAGACCCAATCCTTTAATGTATAAAGAAAAGCAAATCAGCTCTAATAACACAATCATTAAATGGAATAAAGTTGTATTTAAAGATAAGGTGGATGTATTAGAAGCTATATTATTGGAACATAAAAGTTCTGATGATCCTAAATTTAATATTTTGCAAACCGATAATGCTAAGAAAAGAAAAGCAATTTTAAATATGGTTAAAGCTTTAGCTCCGATAGAATTCACAGTGACTCCTCAAAACCCCAATGACGGTGCCGGATTCAACTTTAAAGTTTTTGATATGGTTGATGAAAACAATGTCAACCTCAATCCATTATTTGTAGCTCTGTTTTTTTGTTCCACTGAGTTTACTAAAAAAGCGTTAAAATACGAGATATAAGGAACAAAAATGAAAAAAACAGTCCTGGCAAGCAGTATTATTTTTACCACACTCACACTGCAAAGCTTTAGTTTTGACAGTGTGATGGATAAGGTGACAGATTTTAAGAAGTTTACCAAACCTGGCGATATGACCCCAAAAGAGATGGTTGAAACTATGACAGGCGGTGTTTTAAGCACTGAGCTTATTACAAAAGCATTCAAACAGGCTTTAAAGATCGGTGTGACAAAAGCGGTTGACACCTTAGGTCAAAAAGGCGGCTTCATGGATAATCCGGCTGTTCACATCCCTCTTCCCCCGCCATTCTCTCAAATGGAAACAATGATTCGTGCATCCGGTGGAGGGGATATGGTTGATGAGTTCATTTTATCTATGAACAGAGCTGCTGCACAAGCCGCTCCTCAAACTGCAGGTATTTTTGTAACTTCAATCGATGATATGTCTTTTAATGATGCCGCTGATATTTTAATGATGGATGGAAGCCCTGCAACAGATTACTTTAAGAGACACACCAAAGAAGATCTAAAAAAACTTATCACGCCTATTATTATCAAGGAAATGAAAAGCAATCAAGTGTATAAGTATTATGACGCTGTGAAAAAAGTGGCTGACCCGGGTATCAAAACATTTGCTAAAGTTTCAAATTTCATGGGTATGGCAGAAAAACTGCATATGAAAAAACACATCCCCCAAGACGGGGTGAATATAGAAGAATATGTTACAGATCATACGATAGATGCCATCTTTATGATGATCGGGCAATCAGAAAAAATGATTCGTACAAATCCGGCACATCAGACAACCGCCGAACTCAGAAAAGTTTTTGGTCAATTTGTTCCATAAACAACACTAAAGGAAAAACATGAAAAGAACATTCATCACTGCAACTTTATTACTAAGCGTAAGCGCATCTCAGGCTTTTGATTTTGGAGGCTTTATGGATAGCGTTAAAGAAGCTGTTCCGGCCCTTAATGAAACTGTTAAGTCTTCAAACGTGAATGAAAAACCAATAACCAACACTACAACAGATGCAAGCCCTTCCACGGTGGCAAACGGCCTTAAAGAAGCCCTGAAACAAGGCGTTGACTATGCTGTTAAAGAGTTAAGCAAGGATGGAGGCTACTTAAATAACCCAGCTGTTAAAATACCTCTGCCTCAGGGTCTTAGCAATGTTGAGGATATGATACGACAAATGGGCGGCGATAAAATGGCTGATGATTTTATCAATTCTATGAATGAAGCTGCTGCTAAAAGTGCAGTCAAAGCCACACCTATCTTTGTTGATGCTATAGAAAAAATGTCAATCGATGATGCTAAAAAAATACTCGCCGGCAATGAAAATGCAGCAACCGATTACTTCAAAATGCGTACTACAGATGATTTAAAGAAAATGATGAAACCAATCATCGAAGAGACTATGGAAGAAAACAATGTGGCATCGTATTACGACACACTCAATGAATATTATGATTCAACTGTTAAAACTGTTGTTGAAAATGACAGTATCCGGGATATGGCAAAAAACTTTGGAATGGAAAAGTATATGCCAAAAGGGACTACGGATGAAAAACTTGATGACTATGTTACAAGAAATGCGATTGAGGGCTTATTTAAAATGATAGCGGTGAAAGAAGCCGAAATAAGAAAAAGCCCAGTGGCGCAAAGCAGCACTTTACTCCAAAAGGTTTTTGGTAAATAAATTCCCTCAACCTAGTTTTAAATCTTAAATGGTATAATCGCGAAATTATTACATATTAAAGGTTTAAAATATGGCTCAAACTATAACTGAAAAAATATTTTCACAACATGTTGGTCACGAAGTTTTTGCGGGTGAAATCATCCGTTCAAACATCGATATGGTTATCGGTAATGACATTACAACTCCTATCTCTATCTCTGCATTTAACTTAAGCGGAGCAGAAAAACTTGCTAATCCTGATGGATTTTCTATAGTTTTAGATCACTTCATACCTGCAAAAGATATAGCTTCAGCTAATCAGGCAAAAATTTCTCGTGAATTTGCAAAAAAACATAAACTTAAAAACTTTTTTGACGAAAAAGACATGGGAATCGAGCATGCTCTTTTACCTGAGAAAGGTCTAATAGTTCCTGGTGATGTGATTATCGGTGCTGACTCTCATACATGTACACATGGTGCATTAGGTGCATTTTCAACCGGTATGGGTTCCACTGACTTAGCATTTGCAATGATCACCGGAGGCAACTGGTTCAAAGTTCCAGAGTCAATCAAGGTGGTGCTAAGCGGTAAACCAAACAAACATACCACCGGTAAGGACATTATCTTAGAAATCATTCGTATGATCGGTGTTGATGGAGCTTTATATAAAACTTTAGAGTTCACCGGTTCCACAATAGAACATTTAAATATGGACGATAGATTCTCAATGTGCAACATGGCGATTGAAGCCGGTGCAAAAAGCGGAATCGTAGCATACGATGATGTTACAAAAGAATTTTTAGCTGATAAAGATTTGGCGCGTGAGCCTAGGATTCACTATTCAGATGAAGATGCTGCTTATGTTCAAATCCTTGAAATCGATGTGGCAAACTTAGAGCCTGTCATAGCTTATCCATTTTTACCATCAAACGGTCACTCAATAACTCAAGCCGTAAAAGATAAAATTAAAATAGACCAGGCATTTATCGGTTCATGCACAAATGGCCGCTTAGGCGACTTAAAAACTGCAGCTGAAATTTTAGATGGGAAAAAAGTGCATGAAGATGTTCGTCTTATTGTAACTCCTGGAACTCAAAAAATTCTAAAAGAAGCATATAGGCTTGGATATATGGACATCATCATCGATGCTGGAGGAGTGGTTTCAAATCCTACATGCGGTGCTTGTCTTGGCGGTTATATGGGAATACTGGGAGATGGTGAAGTGGCAGTTTCAACCACAAACCGTAACTTCGTCGGCCGTATGGGCAGCCGAGATTCAAAAGTCTATCTTGCGAACTCTGCTGTTGCAGCTATTTCAGCAATCACTGGATATATTACAGATCCAAGATAATTAAATCATCAGAAACTCATTAGTTTTTGATATAATGCCGCCAATATATAAAATAAAAAA
>JACNLH010000066.1 GCA_014381585.1 Candidatus Sulfurimonas ponti | reverse complement strand
TCCAGTATCCGGAGCCATTACTTTTTAAACCCCCTAAAATACGTACATTCCACCTAAGTTATTTAGCTACTGTGCCCAAAGTGTGCCCTTATATGTTTCCTAAAAATTAAATGCTATACCAATAAGTATAAATACAGTAATCATATACAATACAGGTATCTTAAACTTTCTCAATACATAAAGTCCAAATGCCGCAAGTGCAAAATCTAAATAAGAGTGAATACCGCTTGGTATCACCGTATTTATAAGAACGGCAGTTAAGAGCCCAACAACAGCTGCATTTACCCCTGCTATTGCATTTAATACTTTATCTTTCTTAGTATAGCTTTCAAAACTATCCCAAAAACTCAGTATCAGTAAAAAACCTGGTAAAAATATAGCTATAGTTGATAGAAGTGCCCCAAAGAATGGCGAAGAGTGAAGTATATCAGCACCAAGGAAAGAAGCAATTGTAAACATAGGTCCAGGCACTGCTTGAGCTAAAGAGTATCCAAGTAAAAAGTTTTCATCTGTAATCATATTTCCTAAACTTTGTTCAAGCAAGGGAAGCACCACATGTCCTCCTCCAAATACAAGGCTTCCAGCCTCATAAAAGGCACTGAAGATTTTTATAATATCACTATAGAAACTAAGAAAAGGGAGTGTGAAAAGAAGTATTAAGAACAAAATAAAAGGAAAAAGTTTTATCTTTTTAGGTTCTAGCAGTTCAGTGTCAGGTTTGTTTTTTATAAGGATGCCACCGAGTAAAGCTGCACCAATTAAAACAAAGGTCTGTATGAACACGCTATTAAAAAATAGTAATATAAAAGTTGCTGATATAAATATAACTATTGATACTTTGTCTTTACAAAAGCTTTTAAACATCCCAAGGGCTGCATCAGCCACAATTACCGCCGCGAATAGTTTAAGTCCTGCAATAATCCCATTTATAATGGAATTATCACTTTGAGATATATTAAAAGTTGCTAGAAGATAAAGGATAAAAAAAGATGGAAATGTAAAAGCAACAAATGCAACTATACCACCTATAAGCCCACCTCTTTTTAGACCTATAGAAAATCCCACTTGAGATGAACTGGGACCAGGGAGAAACTGACTCAATGCTACGAGTTTAGCATAAGTTGCTTCATCGAGCCATCTAAGTTTTTCAACAAATGTTTTTCGAAAATATCCAAGATGTGCCATTGGTCCACCGAAACTGATAAATCCTAGAAGTAAAAATTTATAAAAAATTTCAAATAAATTTGTCATATAAAACCTCAAAAATATAATCATAGATTCTAGCTGAATGAAGCTATACTTTGCTGTAATTAATTTGTATTATATAGATATAGTGAAACAAGCTCCATCATCTAAATTTTTCCATTCCAGTGTGCCATTTAGATGTTGTTCAACTATGATTATTGACATGTAAAGGCCCAGTCCTGTTCCACTTTCAGGTTTTGTGGTGAAGTATTGTTTTCCTATTTTGTCGAATAAATCTTCGGGAATACCTCCGCCATTGTCACAGATGGAAATTATGTAACTATCTTTTGTCTGAAATGTTGAGAGAGTTATTTTAGAGTTTTCTACTTGATTTTCTTTTAAAACATCTTTAGCATTGTTGATGATATTTAGAACCACCTGCAATAGTTCATTTGGAAAAGTTTCTATTTCATAATTATCATTATTTTTGACAATCAACTCTATATTGTTATTTTTTAAACTTTTCACAAATAGTTTATTAACTTTATCAATAATATCAGAGATATTGATTTTAATCTTAGTTTTGTTTGGTTTAAAAAAATTTCTAAAATCATCTATAGTGTTTGATAGATGTTGCACTTCATTAGAAATAGATTGCATATCTTCTAGCAATCTTTGAGTACTTAGATTCTCTTTGAGCTCAATTGATAATTGAATATTGTTTGCATTCATAGAAATCACGCTAAGCGGTTGTCTCCATTGATGTGCGATCATCCCAATCATCTCTCCCATAGCTGCATGTTTAGATTGAATTATCAACAGCTCTTCTTTTTGAAGCAACTCCTGACTTTTTTTCTTAACCATTCTTTGAAATAAAACAACTAATATTATTAAAATAAAAATAATGATGATAGTGCCAAAAATTATCCATAACACCCACTTCGGTATATTAGTTGATGCTTTAGGAGTAAGCCATTTTTCTTTTGCTATGTAGAAGATGGATTTTTGGTTTTTCTTAAGTTCTTTTAGATGAAAATCAACTCTATCTGCTAAATGGTTTTTCTGAAATGAAAAAGCATATTTCACCATTGATGGTTCTACGACAACATTTGTTTTTACAACAGTGTTTCCTAATGGATTATTTAATTCGTAAAACCTGTTCACTATTACACAATCCACAGTGTTATTTGCTAAGAGTTCAAAAGCTTCTGCAAAGCTTAAAGCCTCTACATAAGCATTAGCTTGGATATCATATGTATGCAGTAGTTTTTTTATTGAACTTGACTGAATACTATCTTTTAAAATGGCAATTTTTTTCCCTTTTAAATTCAGAATAGAATCAATTTTCACACCTTTATGTCTATATAACACCGACCAACTGGATAATACGGTTTCTTTAGAAAACATAAACCTTTTTGTCCTTTCAGGAGTATATGCTATATCTGGCATGATATCAATTTTTTCATTTTCAAGCATATCTAAGCAATCTGACCAAATACAAGGGGTATAGTTTAGTTTCCAATTTTCTTTGAGTGCTATTTCATCCAATATATCTACAAAGAAACCTGATGGCTCGTCTTGGCTATTCATAAATATTTTTGGAGCGTTTTGATATATGCCCACACGTATCTCTTCTTGAGCAGATAAATAAGTGAGCGTTAGCAAAAAGAATAATATAAATATTTTAATCATATACAACCTTAGAAAACTATATGTAAACTCTGATCAAATCTAGCCATAATTATGTAAAAAAAAGCTTAAATTATTAATTAGATTCTTTTAGTGCACTTCATTTGATTATCATAATATATAATACAGTAAAAAATTAGAGATTAAAAGGAGTGGTGCTTGGCTATAGATAATTCACTATATGATTCACTAGAAAATGCATATATAAAGATAAGAGATTACTTTGAGAATAATAAACTTGGACCGGAACATTCTCAAATGATAATAAAACATGAAGAGCTGGCTGAGCTGTTAGAGAGACTGGATATCGAAGCTATTGAAGAACTCTCAAGTGATATACATGCACTGCATGATGAGCTTAATAAAATTAAAGAAGTTTCAAACAAGATTATAGAAGATCTTGATGGCACTGCTGATTCTAATGCCACTGCAGCTGATGTGGTGAAGGGATTAGATAAAATATTCTCACAAGTCAGCAATGTGATTGTATAAAATCACATTGAAGGGTTTTTATGTGTATCTATCTTTTTTTAATCACAAAAGTGCTAGAATGATTGTATATATTGTAAATACATAAAGGAGTGTCCTGTGGCGACAGTTACATCATACGGAGCTACGCAAGAGGTTACAGGTTCGTGTCACATACTTGAAGTTGATGGCAAGAAGGTGATGATTGATTGCGGTATGTTTCAAGGAGAAGAGGAAGATAAAAATCAGGGTCCTTTTGGTTTTAAAGCTTCTGAGATAGATTGTCTTTTAGTCACCCACGCTCATCTTGATCATGTGGGCAGAATCCCAAAACTGGTGAAGGAAGGTTTTGCGGGCAAGATTTATGCAACTGTGGCAACGAAAGATTTAGCATATCTTATTTTACTCGACAGTGCAAAAATTATGAATGAAGATTTTGCAACAAAGTATAAAAAAGCAGCACGTAAAGCGATAGAAAAGAAGATACGTCCACCACTGTACGGACCTTTGGATGTTCAAGCCACTTTTAATATGCAGTGGATAAATCCAGAGTATGATGAGTATTTTGATATTTGTGAAGGTGTGAGTGCTGTATACAGAAATGCCGGTCATATACTAGGTGCCGCATTCATAGAAATATCCTATATGGAAGATGGCACATCACATACTATAGTTTTTTCTGGCGATATTGGAAATAACAACAACATAGTGCTTTCAAATTTACAAAAATGTGAAAAAGCGGATGTTTTATATGTCGAAACCACCTATGGAGACAGAAATCATAAAACTTTTGATAAGACATTGGCCGAGTTTAAAGAGGTGGTTGTTAAAACTTTAAAAGCTAATGGAAATGTTCTTATACCATCCTTTGCAATCGAGAGAACACAAGAGCTTTTGTACATACTTCGGGAAATGTATGAGAGCAAAGAACTTCCAAAATGCAAAGTTTTTCTTGACAGTCCAATGGCGACAAAAACCACTGATGTTTATAGTACTTATACTGAACTCTTAAGTGAAGGTTGCCAGGAAAATATAAAAGAAAATGGAACTGTATTTGATTTTCATGCTCTTGTTTATACAGAAACTCCAGAAGCTTCAAAAGAGATAAATGAGATTGCCGGAGGCACAATTATAATAGCTGGAAGCGGTATGTGTGATGGTGGAAGAATCACAAGGCACTTTAAACATAGAATTTGGGAAAAAAACAATGCGGTGATATTTGTAGGTTATCAAGCTGTAGGAACATTGGGCCGTGAAATAGTGGATGGAGCAGAGTGGATTAAAATCTATAATGAAGACATTATCGTAAAAGCTTCAATACACACCATAAACGGTTTTTCTGCACATGCGGACCAGGAAGGTATTCTCCAGTGGATTTCTAAAATGAAAAATTTGAAAAAAGTTTTCTTGGTGCACGGTGAAAAAGAGAGTCAGGTTCATTTCAAAGAAGTGTTGAAAAAAGAACTCAACCTTGATGCGCATATTGTTGCTTTTGAAGAGAAAATAGAGCTTTAAGAGTTTTCCCGAAGTTTTTTTAACTTTTCTTGATAGTTTTCTTCATCACCATAAGCAAAAAACTTCTCATACAAGTTATGTTCATAAGCGACTTTTTTTGCGTGCTTTATAGGGCAGAAATAAAACTCTGTTCTTCCTGCTAATGCCGAGGCATACAGCATCAAACCATTCACATAAGAGCAGTAGAGACAGTTGAGCTTTTCAAATGCGTTTAAATATCCAAGATAATGATGATCAAAGAGTATATAGTCACTGCGTTTAATAAACTTAAATTTGAAGATTCTAAACACTGTCTGTTGATAAACAAAGAGAATGATGTCAAAGAGCACAACAGGAACAAGCATTCCATAGATGACAGGCGCTCCTAAAAAATGTAAAAGAGGAACCTCTCTCAACCAACTTAAAAGGTTTTTCATATTTTCTTTTTGTTTTGTTAAAACTTCTTTTTCAAACTTTACATAACCATCTTGAATCTCATAAGAGATCTGATTCTCCTGCTTAGCAATCTCACCGGCAAGTTTTAATTTCATCGCTTCTATATCGTCTACGATTCCTCTGATTTTATCATTCAACGATTATCCTTAGCATGATTATGAAATTATTATTTCAGTATTAAAAGATTTTATGAAAAAGCTATGGAGGGATTATGGAGAAAAATTCAAGATATTAGTAAAAATGATGATACTTAAACTCGACTTAATTAAAATAATATTAACGAAGCTTTTACCTATAAAATACTTACTGTAGCTACTATTAGAAAAATATTTATCTTATTCATTTGAAAAAGAAAAAAATAAGTTTATATGTAATATTGAAGATTAAAAAGGATGATATATTATGAGTGCAACGAATAAAGAGATGCAACTACAAAGAAACTGCCAGCTCTATGCTTATGTGCTGGTGTCACAAGGTAAAGAGGTTCCAGAATATATAGAAGAAAGTGCAGAGTCTTATGATTACCTTGTTGACTGCGTTGTGGAACTATCAGAAGAAATTAAGGGCTTAGACAGTGATACTTTCGAGAGAGTGGTGAATAACACGCAATCACAAGAGGCACGTGAACTTGCATACTGGTGGAGAATGTATCAAGAAGCTAATGAGCTTAGTAATTCATTAACTCAGACCTGTCTATAGTCTTAGACTAGGCCTGAGAATCAAGAGTTGCAATAACTAAACTGCATACACTCTTATGGTATCTGTTTCAAGTTGTCCGTTTAAAATTCTTATCATTGAGGTTAAAGTTCCTCCAGAGCTTTCGCATGAACCACAAGCTCCAACATATGAAATATAAACATCTGTCAAACCATTGTTTTCTTTGATGTCGATTAAATCTAAGTCTCCATTATCCGCTTGCAAAAATTCTCTGATTTTTTCATCTATCACTTTATCAATAGCATTTATTTTTTGGATAAGAGTCATTTTTTCAAATCCGATTTCACTGTTTTCCATTATAATATCCTTTTATTTTTGAAATGTAATTATTTTTATATATGCGACAATTATACACTATATAATATTCCATAGCTATCTGTACTTAGAACTTAGTTTGATTTTAATAAAAATTTAAGATTAGGATTTTAGTATAATTCTCAAAGATATTTTAGAAAAAGGGTGGTGTTATGGGTGGTTTTGCCGGTGGAGATGAAGGCGGGTACTGGGATGATGATGCTTTTTTTAGTCAAATGAACAAACAAAATTCCAGTGAATCGAAGAGTGTCCGTAGAAAAAAACCTTCTATACAGACAAGTGATTCAGGATACAGTATCAAAGTTCAGGAAGTGGATGATTTGTATGACACAATAAGCTTTGCACCTTGTAAATGTGAAACTTTCACTATTGAAGGATGTGATGATATCTCCTTAGAATCCAATAGCATTTATAAAGCCTATAAGGCACTTTATGACTTTACAAATGATTCAGATATTATAGACTTCTTTTTTGAACATAAGGTTGTTCTCACGAAGAGGATTCCTTTAAAAGCTACTCTAAAAGGGACTTCAATCGATGCAGCGGCATTTTTATATTTAGTGAAAGAGGTGTGCAATCTTGTTCTCAGCACTGATGAAATGGTGAGAATCGGGAGTGGGGTGGGTGCTGATTTGGATTTTTTAAAACACTGAAATCAGGATATCCCACACTTGTGCTTGAAGAAGAAAAATTTTATAAGTTATGTTATATCTTTATGCTAGAATTGCATATAAACTTTGAACCTCTAAAGGGATATTTATGAAAAAATCTAAAAATAAATCAATAGTTTTACTTGGATTGGTTTGTAGTGCGCTTATGTTAAGTGGGTGTATTGATGAGATAAAAGAAAAGTTGAATTTTGCAAAGTCTGAAGTAAAAAAGATTATATACCCGGTACCTGAGTGTTCAGACAAAGAAGTTATCATAGAGGTGAACAGAATATTAAGTGATGATGCCCTGTATGGCACGCATGCACAAGTGAAATTTGGAACAATTCTTTTAGTGGGCATAAATGAAGAAACAGAGGCTAAGACGTGTAAAGCAGTTGTTACCTACACCATAGATAAAAAGGATAATAAAATATCTTCTTTTTTGAGTAAAGTGCCTTTGATAAAAAATGTTTCAAAAGACAGAACAATATCCTATACAATTCATAGGCATCCAAAAGCGGATGAAAATCTAACATTTGTGGTGAATGTTAACTAAAGTAAATTAAAATTTCAAAAAATTATAAGGAAAAATATGAACTTTCAACCATTAGGAAATAGAGTTTTAGTTAAAAGAGTGGAAGAGTCAAACACAACGGCATCTGGAATCATAATCCCAGACAGTGCAACAGAAAAACCATCAAGCGGTGAAGTGGTGGCTGTAAGCAAAGAGGTTTCAGTTCTAGAAAATGGAAATGTGGTTCTTTTTGGTAAGTATTCAGGTACTGAAGTTTCGGTAGGTGTAGAGAAGTTTTTAGTATTAGACGTAGATGATATTTTTGGGATTATTGGTTAAAAGAGACTAGTCTCTTGGGCATTCTGCCGAAGAAAACTAAGTGTTAGCGTAAA
Organism: Candidatus Sulfurimonas ponti; assembly: GCA_014381585.1. GTDB lineage: Bacteria > Campylobacterota > Campylobacteria > Campylobacterales > Sulfurimonadaceae > Sulfurimonas > Sulfurimonas ponti. The sequence continues at coordinate 11,695 of JACNLH010000066.1, read as the reverse complement.
CATCGAAATTATTTCCGATGTTGTGATAAAAATAGATGAAGGGTTTCCTTCATTTTATTTAATAAAATTAGGGAATTAAATAATATAATGGCAAAAGAGATAATATTTTCAGATAACGCAAGAAATGCTCTTGCACGCGGTGTTCAAAAATTAACAGATGCAGTGAAAGTGACTATGGGACCTCGTGGTCGCAATGTGCTTATTCAAAAAAGTTACGGTTCTCCTATCATCACTAAAGACGGTGTTTCTGTGGCAAGAGAAATCGAACTTAAAGATAAACTCCAAGATATGGGGGCTCAGCTTGTAAAACAAGTTGCATCCAACACTGCCGATGAAGCAGGGGATGGTACAACAACTGCAACAGTTTTGGCAAATGCTATTTTTTCAGAAGGTCTTAGAAATATCACAGCCGGAGCAAATCCTGTTGAGGTTAAACGCGGAATGGACAAGGCTTGTGAAGCAATTTTGGAAAACCTTAAAGCAGCAAGTAAAGCCGTAAATGGTAAAAAAGATATTGCGCAAGTTGCAACAATCTCTGCAAACTCTGACACAGCTATCGGAGATATGATCGCTGAGGCCATGGATAGAGTGGGGCAAGACGGTGTTATCACTGTTGAAGAAGCCAAAGGGATCTATGATGAGCTTGATGTTGTTGAAGGTATGCAGTTTGACCGCGGTTACTTAAGCCCATATTTCATCACAAATGCTGAAAAGATGGTTGCTGAGATTGAAAATCCTTGGATCCTTTTAGCAGATAGTAAAATCTCATCTTTAAAAGATTTACTTCCTGTGTTGGAGCAAGTTCAAAAGACCAACCGCCCGCTTTTAATCATTGCTGAAGATGTGGAAGGTGAAGCACTTTCAACTTTGGTTGTGAATAAACTTCGTGGTGTTTTAAATATCTCTGCTGTTAAAGCTCCGGGTTTTGGTGATCGAAGAAAAGCAATGCTCTTAGATATTGCAACTTTAACTGCTGGAACTGTTATATCTGAAGAGACCGGACATACTTTAGAAGGTGCAACGATCGAGCATCTTGGTCAGGCATCCCGTGTGATTATCGATAAAGACAACACTGTAATCGTTAATGGTGCAGGCGCGGAAGCTGCTGTTAAAGCAAGAATCGCAGAGATTAAAGTGCAGATTGATGCGACAAGCTCTGAGTATGACAAAGAAAAACTTCAAGAGCGTCTTGCAAAACTTAGTGGAGGTGTGGCGGTGATTAAAGTCGGTGCTGCAACTGAGACTGAGATGAAAGAGAAAAAAGACAGAGTGGATGATGCACTCTCAGCTACAAAGGCCGCTGTTGAAGAGGGAATCATTATCGGTGGCGGAGCTGCCTTAGTCCGTGCTGCTGCTAAAGTTTCTCTTGATCTTAAGGGTGATCAAAAAATAGGTGCAGAGATTATTCTTCGCGCTGTGAAAGCACCGATGAAGCAGATCGCTCAAAATGCCGGTTATGACACCGGAGTTGTTGTGAATGCAGTTGAAAATGCAGAGAACTTAAATGTGGGATTTAATGCTGCAACCGGTGAATATGTGGATATGTTTAAAGCTGGAATCATAGATCCGCTTAAAGTGGCCCGTGTGGCTCTTACAAATGCAACTTCAGTTTCAAGTTTACTTCTTACAACAGAGGCCGCTATTTATGAGATTCCAGAAGAGAATTCTACAGATGCCGGAGCAGGAATGCCTCCGCAAATGGGTATGCCAGGGATGATGTAACCCCACCCCTATTTATTCCTCGTAAACACCTATTTTGAAGGTGTTTGCAAATTTCTTAAAATATTTTCCAATTAAAATACGACCTTATATCAAAAATAGAATATAAAGTAAATATTATATTAATAAACATACTTATATAATAAATTTTTATATAATCAACTTAGGATTAAAAATGTCAAATATGTCAATAAGCAAGAAAATTCATATACCTTAATAGCATCCATGTTGCTCGGATTTATCATAATCATTATAAATTATTTTTATTCAAATGCTGATATGATACAAGACATATATAATGCAGAAGATAAATCCCTTAGATCGTTTTATAAAGAAGCTATACAAGCTAAAGAAAATATAGGCCTGACAAATGCGATAAACATATCCAACAACTACAATGTTATCAGAGCACTGGAAACCAATAACAGGGATATTGCTATAAATGGTTTAAACACTGTTTCAAAAAATTTCAAAGACTATACAAATTACAAAAATATTAAAATTCATATACATGACAAAGATGTTCATAGTTTTTTAAGAGCTTGGAAACCAGAAAAATTCGGTGATGACTTAAGTTTATTTAGAAAAACTATAGTTGAAGTCAAAGAAAATAAAAAACCTATAGTTGCGATTGAACTTGGTCGTGCGGGCTTGATTTTAAGAGGCTTGGCACCAATAATTCAAAATGAGCAATATCTAGGTTCTGTTGAGTTTATGCAAGGTTTAAATTCGATAATTAAAAGTGCTAAAAAGAATTATGGATATGATGTTGCCATTCTTATGGACAACTCTTATTTATCCACTGCAACCGCATTGAAGGATTCACCAAAAGTTGGTGAATTCACTTTAGCTGTAAAAGAAAAAACTGTGAATAAGGACTTTTTTAAAGATATTAATAATATAAACATCAGAGATATTGATAGCTATCAAATAACTGATGAATATTTTGTGGTGTCAGAACCTATCTATGATTTTTCAAAGCAACTTGTTGGATATATGATAGCCGGTAAGCCGCTAGAAAAAGTTCAATCACTTGTTACTAAATCTCAAAACTCATCTATTAGACAAGTCCTTATCATTGTCGTCATTGATCTTATAATATTATTACTCTTAATCTATATAATCAGTATCACAGTCACTAAACCTATTAAAGAGCTTGACGAGGTTACTCAAGAGTTATCGGAGGGTGATGCAGACTTGTCCATTAGACTGCCTGTTAATTCAAATGATGAGTTGGGTCATGCAAGTGCCAGTTTTAATATATTTTTGAGTAAAGTGGAACAAATATCTATCCAAGAAAAAGAGCAGGCTCTTATAGCAGAAGAGTCTGCTAAAGAGGTTGTTCAGAGTATGGAAAATAATATGCTTACATTAACGTTATCGAAAAGCATGATAAGCGGTTCTATAGATAATTCAAATAACCTGCATAATAGTTTAAAAAACAATGTTGATAAAATAAGTGATATAAACACCCTTAATGAATTTATCGGAGGAACAGTCAATTCTGTATCTTCATCAACTGATGAAATTATTGAAACAATTAGAAGCATATCAGAGATGATAGGTGACTCCAGGGCGTCTGCTGAACAACTTTCATCAAATGTGGAAGAAATTTATAGTGTGATATCACTCATTAAAGATATATCTGATCAAACCAATCTTCTTGCATTGAATGCAGCTATTGAAGCGGCCCGTGCCGGTGAACATGGAAGAGGATTTGCAGTGGTTGCTGATGAGGTTAGAAAACTGGCAGAAAGAACACAAAAAGCCACAAGTGAAGTGGAGGCAAATATAAGTGTGTTAAAACAAAACTCTATCAGTATGTCTGAAAATAGTGAAAAGATAGAAGAATATACAAGTTCTTCACAAGAAAGATTGGACGAATTTAAAGATGGTTTTTCACAAATGGTGGCTAATATAGAAAAACTAAAAAAAGACAACTCTTCGATCGGTGTTGAATTATTCACCAATATGGTCAAGCTTGAACATATAATATATAAAAACAATGCCTATTCGAGTGCTTTTGTCGGTGAAGTGAATCAAGATGCTAAAAACCATACTCATTGCAAGTTTTCACAATGGTATGCATCCAATGAAATTAAATCAAAATTTTTAGAGAATAATGCTTTTAGATCAGTTGAAAATCCTCATAATGCAGGTCATGAAAAAATAAGTAAAATTATAGCGATGTTAGAAGATAAGAATAAATTCAGTTCAAATGAAATTATAAAATTATTTAAAGATACAGAAAAGGATTCAAAAGAATTGTTCAACTATCTTGATGATATGTTCAGATAATATTTTATTCCAACTCATTTAGCTATAATCTTGAACTTTATTATTTAGGGAAACAGAATGGAAAATCCTTTCGAATCAGGACACATAAAAAACTATATACTTCTATATGTGAGTGTAATAGTGATTATGGTTTTGTTTTTTATAGCTTCGAGTCTTTTTAATGATGTGCAAGATTTAGAGAAAAAAGTGTTTAATACAGAAGTTATTGAAGAAGAGGTTCTTATTCAAACAACTGAGAAAAAGGAGTTTCAACCTAAGTTTCAACTCCTTGATAAAGCTTATTAAGCTCTAGTAAAAGGGTTTACTCTTTTGTGACTATATAAAGTTGTTCATGCCCCAAGCTTTTTAAAATATCCATAACACTTACAAAGTCTTGAAACTTAGACTCTTTGTCACTGCGTAATATAACTGTTTGATTTTTAGAAATTTGTGAGAGTTTCACTTCTAAGTCAGACAAGGAAACTTCTTCTTTTTCAAAAAACATTTTTCCTTTTTCATTTACATACACAGTGACTTCATTTTTCAGTTCTTCTTTTTCAGTGGTTTGTGCTTCAGGTAAATTAACCGGAATAACCCCTTGTTTGATAAAGGTGGCAGTTGTTAAAACCATAACTAAAAGTACAAGCATAATATCGATAAACGGAATAACATTTATCTCTTCAAACTTTTTTCTTTGCTTTTTAAACTTAGGCATAATGGAGTTAGGCTTTTTTATCTTGAGCTATATCAAATCTAGTTAAGATTCTTTCCACTTTTCTAAGTGTGATCGTATAGGTGATGATTGCAGGCATAGCCACGACAAGTCCCATAGCTGTGGCCTTGAGTGCCAGTGCCAGACCCATCATGATTTTCTTGGCGTCCACCGCTCCGGCGTCTCCGAGGGTGTAAAAAGTGATCATAATCCCAAAAACAGTGCCAAGGAGACCGACATAGGGGGCATTGGTTCCGATAGCGCTGATCACTCCGATATTGTTTGTTAAATCAAGCTCTAGCGCATCTCTATGGTCATAGTCATCTATACGAACACTTGAGTAAAACATCATTCTCTCTATAAATAGCCAAAGCGTCACAATACTCATTAGAATTAAAACACCCATAACACCATAGTCAAGTGCATCTTCGGCATATAACATCAAGTTTTCAATTTCAATTTCCATTAATTTATTCCTTTTCTTTTTTAAATTTTAATAATACAGTTGTTCCATAATCTGGTTTGGATTTAAAACTGAGGCGAATCTCTTGTTTATCACAAAAGCGTTTAACCAAAGAAAGCCCTATACCGAATCCTTGCATACTGGCATCACTCTGGTAATAGTTGTCAAATATATTAAGCAATTCAACTTCATCCATTCCACAACCATAATCTTGAATACTGAGAATATTATCGTGTAATCTTATATCTATTTTATTATTATTTTGTGAGTATTTTACAGCATTATCTATAATGTTGTCAATTACTTTGGATAGTCCAATGCTGTCATTTGAAATAATGCTGGATTCTATGTCAAGATTGAAATTTATTTGCGGATATAAAGGAGATAAAAAGGAGACTCTTTCTTCAACAAGTGAGGCTAGATCAAAAGTTTCTTTCATTTGAGGAGAGGTTTGTGATTTAATCATGTACTCAAGCTCATTATATCTTTGTTCGAGCATCGCACAAGCGGTGTCTATTCTAGCGAGGCGTTTGAGATCTTTTTCATTGTTCAATGTTTTTTTAATCATCTGCGTGTTTGTTCTGATTGTACTGATGGGAAGATTTAATTCATGTAAAGTTTCTTTAGAAAGGTTACGAAGATTTCTTACGTATTCTCTTAATGGGTCAATCGCAAGGTTTGAAAGAATTATTCCGGAGTATGACACAAAAGCAAGCAGCACTATAGCAACAAGGTATGTATTTTGAATCAGCAGCACTTCAAGTAAAAAATGAAGTATCCCTAAAAAAATAGCCACAGTTACAAAATAGTAAATAAATATATTCAGTTGTAAGCTACGAAACAAGTTTATACCCGATGCCGCGAATATTTGTTATTTCCATATTCGGAAGTAAATGTTTGATACGATTGATATATACACGTATAGCTCCTTCACTCCCAGATTCACTAGAATTCCATAAAGCATCTAATATTAGCTCTTTTGGCACAGGTGCATTAGCATGAGACATAAGCAGCAGAAGAAGCAAATATTCTTTTTTTGATAGATCAAGCTCTTTTTTGTCATAAAAAAATCTTTGGTGAAGTTCATCGTGACATAGTTCACCGATACACTGATCTTCTTTTGGTTTATTACGTCTTAGCAGAGCCATAATTCTTAAAAGAAGCTCATCATTGTCAAAAGGTTTGCTTATATAGTCATCAGCACCATTTATAAAGCCTTTTTTCAAGATCTCTTTATCTTTGTGTGAGGTTAAAAAAATTGTCGGTGTGGTGTCGTTGGAGTCTCTAAGCTCACCTAAGAGTGTGATCCCGTTTATAAGAGGGACATTGATATCAAGAAGATATAAATCAAACTTGTTTTCAAAAATACTATCAAGTGCTTCTTGACCGTTTGGGGCATGCGTGACATGATATCCCTCATCCTCAAGTAAATCAATGAGACTCTCTGCAAAAAGCAGATCATCTTCGAGCAAAAGAATTTTAATCGACACTCGCTATAGCCCATGCGATTGCTTCACCGGCATACATCGGTACCACACCAGAATAGTCTTTTGGAACCACAAAAGTCCTTTTTTCTAAAGTCACTTCTTTAAACTCAGGACAGATTCCATAGATATTTTGTGCATTGTCGCTTACGAATGCCTGAAGATTATCCAATTTACCGTATTGCTCAAAAATCTCACATAAAAGCTGTAAGGATATCGGAGCTGTGAAAACACCGGCTGCACAACCGCAAGACTCTTTTTTATGTTGAGGATGCGGTGCAGAGTCTGAACCGAACATCACTTTAGGATGCGCTTGAAGTGCAACAGTTAAAAGTGCATCTAAATCTTCGGGACGCTTTGCAATAGGTTTACAAAAAAGATGGGGTTTCATCATTCCGCCGATAACATCATCAAGTGTTAAGATAAGGTGGTGAACTGTGATAGTCGCATAAAGGTTTTCATGTTTGTCTAACATATCAACAGCTGCTTTTGTTGTAATATGCTCCATAATGATTTTCAATTTAGGAAAATTAGTTGCTAAAAGTTCATAAATGGACATAAACTCAGCTTCTCTGTCCATAACGAAACCATCTGTCTCTCCGTGCACACAAAGCGGGATTTGCATATCGCTCATAGCTTGAAGTGTCGGTCTCATCTCTTCTATATCAAAAGAGCTTACGCCGCCCTCAGAGTTTGTAGTGATACCCGCCGGATAAAGTTTGATTGCCGTGATAACATCACGAACACTCTCTAAAAAAGCTTTATCGTAGTTCTTATAAAAAAGTGTCATGTACGGTTCAAAAAAATCATTTGGAACTGAAGCCATAATTCGTTGCTTATACGCTATCACATCTTCTTTTGTCTCTACGGGAGGTACAAGGTTAGGCATAACTATGGCACCGCTATAAGAGTATGCTGTAAGAGGAGCCACATTTTCAAGCATGACACCGTCCCGAAGATGAAGATGCATGTCAAGCGGCATTAAAAGTGTATGAGTTTTCATTGAATTCCTTAGAAATATCTATAAAAGCAATTATAGCAAAAGAAGGTTAAGCCCTCTTAAAACTTAATCAAGACAAATTTAGTTACTATATTATAAATAAATCTAATAGAGGAAAATAATGAAAAACTATAAGCCAGAACTTATATTTATAACTTTATTTTTAAGCTTGTCTTTTTTTGGCAGTGCATTGAATGCCCATTGTCCGCCATTTGTCAATGATGAATGTGTTCCGCTCTCAGAAGAAGTTGAGGCAAAAAAAAGTGTGTTAGAACATATAGAAGAAAAAGGGGTGCTGGATGTCGTGATATTAAATTCACCCACCACGTACTACGCAGGTGCCGAAAAGGAATTGGGATTTGATTATGAGCTGATATCTGCTTTTGCTAAAGAGATAAATGTGGATTTAAATCTTAGCGTTGTTTTCACCGTGAGCGAAGCACTGCAAAAAAGCAGAGACGGTGTCGGGGATATCACAGTGGCCGGACTCACTATAACTGACAAAAGAAAAGAAGAGTTTAAGTTCGGACCGCAGTATCTCACTGTTCAAGAACAGCTTATTTGCAGCAGTGATCTTTTCAAAAGAAGAAGCTTTCCCAGAGATGTTGAAGATATAGTGGGCTTAAATATTATAGTTGGAAAAGACACGAGTTATGAGAGCACTTTAAATAAGTTGAAAACTGAAGTGGACGGTTTTGATTTTGAGACAACAACAGAGTATTCCACAGAACAGTTATTGGATTTAACACACCAACAAGAGATAGACTGCACCATAGCAGATTCAAGTGTTTTTATGATTAACCAACGTTACTATCCAAAACTTGTACGTGCCTTAGTTTTAAGTGATAGAAAAAGTTTGGCTTGGATTATTAGAGATGATGAAGATCAATCTGTGAATGAAGCTTTATACAAATGGCTTAACAGGTATGAACGTTCTGGAAAAATGGCTGAACTTAGAGATCATTATTTTACATTTTTAAGTATCTTTGATTATTACGACACATCTATTTTTTATGAAAGATTGGAAAACAGACTGCCAAAATATAGAGAGCATTTTATTGGAGCAAGTGAAAAATATGATATCCCTTGGATGATTTTAGCTGCACAATCGTATCAGGAATCGCATTGGAATCCTAATGCCACGAGTCATACAGGTGTCCGTGGAATGATGATGCTTACAAATAACACGGCCAAACTGCTAGGCGTGAAAAATAGAATTGATGTGAAACAGAGTATATATGGAGGGGCGAAGTATTTACGGGTGATAGAAGCAAAACTGCCTCCAGAAATCAAAGGAAAAAACCGTTGGGCACTCACTCTCGCATCATACAATGTCGGTTATGGTCATATATTGGACGCCCAAACGCTTGCTAGAAAGTTAAATAGAAATCCAAATTCTTGGAAAGATTTAAAAGAAGTATTGCCATTGCTAACGCAAAAAAAATATTTTAGAAAGTTGAAGTATGGCTATGCGAGAGGTGATGAACCGGTTAAGTATGTTGATGCAATTCAAAATTATTATGACATCATACAAAAACATGAAGCTAAAATGGAGCTGGAGAGGGCTGAAAAAGCAAAAATTGCAGCTGAAAAAGCGGCAGAAAAAGCAAGGTTGAGAGAAGAAAATAAAGGCAAGGTCGGTTTGGTCTTTGTAACTACGAAAAGAAAATGGATCGGTTACATAGATATGCAAACAAAGAAAAAGTATCAAACATTTGCAAGTTCTGATTTAGAGATAGATGCGAACAAAGATTGGCTGCTTCTTTTTGGCGGTGGAACTGTAGAGCTTGATGTAAATCATGAGTTGCAGACTTTTTCTTCTAAAAATAATATGAGATTTAAATATGAAGATGGAAAATTAACGAAGATCGGTGTAGAAGAATTTATGAGTTTAAATAATGGAAATAAATGGTAAAGAAAAACAGAAGTGATTATAGAGACTTCTGTGCCTCTATAATCAAATCGTTTATAGCTTTTTCATAAACAAGAGCTTCTTCTTGAGATCTTGATTCAAAACGTGTCACAAGCACCGGAGTGGTGTTGCTCGCACGTACTAATCCCCAACCGTTTTGGAAGTTTATACGAACACCGTCCACATCGATAATATCTTTGATAGCAGGAAATGATGCCGGTGGATTTTGAAGTAATACTTTGACAGCATCTATGATTTTAAACTTTTCCTCTTCTGTTGTTTTAACTTTAATCTCTTCTGTTGAAAACACTTTTGGAAGTTTTGCAAGTTCTCTGTCTAAATCAATTCCATCATGAATAAGTTCTAGCATTCTAAGTGTGGCATAGATTGCATCATCATAACCAAAGTAACGGTTTTTGAAAAATATATGACCGGACACTTCACAAGCTAAGTCTGCATTTATCTCTTTCATTTTCACTTTAAGGTTTGAGTGACCTGTTTTATACATAATAGCCGTTGCCCCACGGCGTTCAAGCTCATCATACATCACCTGTGAACACTTCACTTCACCGACAACTGTAGGTTTATCCATCTTCATTGCATATAAAAGAGCCATCATATCGCCCTTGATATTGTTCTTATGAGTAAGCACAGCAATTCTGTCCGCATCGCCATCATATGCAAATGCGATATCATTGTCATCAGCTAAAAGTTTTTTCACATCTTCAAGGTTGTGTTCTTCTGAAGGGTCTGGGTGGTGATTTGGAAATGTGCCGTCGGGCTCCACAAAAAGTCCAGTTGTTTGAAGTTGAAGTGCTTTGAAGATATTTTCTGTAACAACACCGGCAACACCGTTTCCGCAATCATAAGCGATTTTTGTATCCATACCTTTTAGGTGGGAGAAATGTCTGACAATAAAATCAACATAGCGGGTGACAGCATCTATCTCATTCACTTCTCTTTGCTCAGCTTTTGGTATAAAATCCATAGCTTCACACTCATCACCGAGTGCATAAATAGCATCACTGAAAAATGGTGCTTGATCAACAGTGATCTTAAAACCATTATATTCACTAGGATTATGAGAACCTGTAATCATTACAGACGCCGATGGAGTTATGCCAACACCATCAACTTCCCATTTTTGATAATTGGTGAAGTAGTTCACCGGAGTGGGGACAAGACCCATACCAAGAACTTTTTTACCACCGGCATTTAAACCGGCCACAAGGTGCTCAAAAAGGATAGGTGAATGGCTTCTCGCATCATATCCGACAGCCACATAAGGGCCTTTTATTTTTGATGCTAGAGTAAAACCAATACGTGTGACACTCGTCTCATTTAATTCTTTTTCATAAATACCACGTATGTCGTACTCTCTGTAGATGCTCATTTATTTCCTTTAGTATGTTTTTTTAAAAGTTTCACCGGTGCTTACATTGAGAAAGATTTTATTTTGTTTTTTAATTTTTCCACAGTAGATAAAGTAGAGCTCTCCATCGGATATTTCCATCCAGCCATTACTTCTTTTAAAGTCTTTAAGTCGACAAGTTTCATTTTTGAAAAGTCTTTGGGAGACGGAGGTGAAAGTTGATTTATATCTCTCATAATCATCAGATTTAGAAATGGTCTCAAGAAGCATAGCTTCCATAGATATATCTTCAGGTATATCTTCTTCTATTATAGTTTGAGGTTCCGGTTCTTTAACTATTGTTTTTTCTTTGGGTTTTTTTTCTATAACAGGTATGGGTTTTTCAATCACTTGAACTTTTTCAATTTTCTTTTTTGTTTTTGCACTGTCGAGTTGTGTTAAATAATCTTCATGCACCCATTGGGCTGTTTTAGTATACTCTGATATTCTTGCCCAAGAATTTTTTATCTCATAAACTTTCACCTTATGCCCTTTATACAGACTATAAAGATGAGCAGATTTACTGGTGGGTGCAAGCCTCACTTTAAGTGTTTTAGTATTTACATAATGTGTGTCAGACGCAAGCGTATGTGCTGTGAATGTGCTAAGTGAAAGTAGGGAGATAAGTAGTTTTGTAAACATGATACACCTTGGATTTTTTGTAAATAATAGTATAGTGAAAATGAACTTAAGTATACTAATATATATAGTGATATA
>JACNLH010000180.1 GCA_014381585.1 Candidatus Sulfurimonas ponti | reverse complement strand
CATAATCACTAAAACTACCAGCTTGCTGAGCATCTGTCACACTTGTGTTAAACATAATTTTTAAATCATTGTTATCATCTAAAATATGATCATAACGGATATTAGCTTCAAATCTATCAGTATCAGTATTTTCTCTCCATCCATCACTATGCATATAACCTACATTTGCACGATATGAACTTTTTTCATCTACAGTGTCACTCATCTCAACACTACCAGATCTGTAACCATCACTTCCGACCATACCTTTTACAGTGGTTTCTTTCTCTTTAGATGGCTTTTTTAATGACTCAACATTAATTACGGCTGCCACTGCATCTGAACCATAAAGAGCAGTACCTGCCCCTTTAAGCACTTCAACAGATGTCGCAGTTTGAAAAGTTGTATAAGCTAAACCATTATGGTTAAAAAATCCTGAAGATTGAACAGGAATTCCATCTTGCATAAAAAGATAATAAGAACTCTTATTTTCAGGCATACGGATTGCTGTTGTATGACCTATCACAGAACCTGTTTGTTCGATATGAACACCTGATAATGAGTTAAGTAAATCTTTTTGAAAGATAACTTGATCTAGTTTCACTTCCTCTTCACCTTTTGTTGCAACACTTAAAGGTTGTTCCAAAACACTTTCTTCTATTCCTGTTCCAACAACACTGATTGGGGATAAGTCTATGACTTTTGATTCAGCTAAAAGACTTATTGCTGATAAAGCTAATACTATGGTGCTTTTATTCATAATTTAACACTCCTTAAAATTTAGAGGAAGTGTAAAAAAAAAATGTTACATAAATGTTAAGTCTTAGCTCTAAACCTGAACCAACCTCACCTCATCTTCTAAAAGGTAACAAATATACCCTTGAACCTTCTCTCCTGTGATTTCACTCACAGCCTTGTTATAGTAACGGACTTGTTTTAGATGATGTTCTGAATACGCTAAAGAACTTTTATAATCAATAACATTCCAAACTGCATCTTCATCAGACTTCACCAGCAAATCAATATAACGCAGATTCTTTTTATAACGGATTGCCTGTTCTTTATATACTTCACCATTCACTAGGCTCAAAAAGTCTTGTGAACTTACGAGTCGTTTCACCCTTTGTGCAATATCTTTCACCTCATCAGCATCAAGTATAAAGCCGTATTTATTGAGCGTCATATGTGAGGCATTTTCTATTGCATCTAGTGAAAAATCTTCTAACATCTCTAACATATAGTGCATCGCCAAACCGAAGTTGATTGCTTTTAAATCTTCTTTTGTGTTTTCTTCGAGTTTTAAAATGTCGCTCTGTGTTCCGTAGTACATTGATTTATAATTTAAAGTTTTTAGAATTTTAGATTTCTTAGAATCTACAGCTTTTTTTGTGACTTCTAAACTTCCTGCTATGCTAGGTGCTAAATCTAAATCAGCAAAATTAGAATCTTTTTCTTTCATGATTATAAATAAACTCTCTCTTGCACGGGTAAAAGCCACATATAAAGCATTGAGCTTATCTTCAACTGCGAGTTCTTTATCTTTTTCCAATGCCGCAGCATACTCTTCATCAACACCCTCCCGCCCCTTTGTGCGAAGATATATGTTGTGAAGTTTTATATTGTCATACTCATACACGATTGCATCCCTGGATGCCGGAGCACGCTTAAGCCTATCCATCACTATAACATGCTCATACTCTAAACCTTTAGACTTATGTACGGTTAAAACACGCACTCCGCTTAAATCAGATGCTGCAGCCTCTGTGTCAAGTCTTTCATACTCAAACAGCAATGCCTCAATATCTTGATATCCGCCAACAACATTTAAAAAACGGATAAGATGAAAGTCATTGGAAAACAAATCATAGGTCTCAATCGCTTTTTTAATCACATCAAAAAGTTTGACTTTACTAAAATCGACCCGCTTTATCGTCTCTACATCTTTATTTATCAAAGCAAAAAAGTTATGTTTATATATATCTTCATTAAAGTAAAGATATTTTAAATACTCCAACATAGCCTTCACCGACCTTTGATTTATAAGCTTTGTTGTTGTCTCTGTGACAACTTCAATCCCCTCATCCACTAAAGTTTGTTTTATCACTTCACCGTCTCCGTTTGTTGCACAAAGAATGGCTATTTGATTAATATCTGCTCCTAGTTGCATAAGACGCTTCACCTGCGCTAGGACCTCTTCTATAAGCGCTTCATTTTGAATTATCTCAACATAACCCGCATTTGCTTCAGCGCGGGTTTTTTGAGGAGCATAATTTTTTATCTTCGTTTTAAATGTTTCATTTACAAACTCAATAACTTCTCTTTGTGAACGGTAGTTTGTCAACAATTGTTCCACCTCAGTGTTTTGCTCCTCTCTCACTTCACCAAAAAGCGCTGAAACACCTCCACGGAATCTATAAATAGACTGCTTCACATCCCCTACAAAGAAGAAACTTCCGTTTTCAAACACACCGTTTCCAGAAGTGATTTCATCAATCAAGGGCTTTAGTATTTTATACTGCAAAATACTTGTATCTTGAAACTCATCCAAAAGCATATGCTCTATCTGTGAATCAAGTCTAAAATATAAAAACTCACTGTCTTCTATCTCATGGAGTATCTGATATACAAGAGATGTGACATCAGAAAAGCTGAGTTCACTGTCATCCACATATAATGCTTTTTTAGATTTTTCATAAATGTCAAGCAACTCAAAAAGTGCATAAAAAAAGTTTTGCTCTTTTGCTCTGTTTTGATTTCTAAGCGCTTCTTTGATCTCATGCAGCAAGATATCCATCTGCGGCGTGTAACATTTCTTAAAAGTGCTGTAATCAAAACTATCACGACTCAACCACGCTTTGTTTTGTAAATCTTCAAAAGTCTCTGCTTGCACACCTTTTTGTGCCGTTGATGAGGCTTTATCGCATCCTGCTATAATCTCGTGAAGCTTAGATAAGAGTCTCATAGCCTCATCTTCAAAACTTTTGTAATTCACTTTGGTGAACTTCAAATGCGAGAGTTCTTGTTTTTTTACGTAAAACTCATCTAAAAGATTGAAAATACTCTCCAACCGTTTGTTTGACTCCAAAGAAAGAGTGATCAGTGCATCTTTTTTTCCAGCCACACTCACCTCTTTTAAAAAGCGCGATAATAATTTAATCTCATGCTGTGAGGCAAAAGTGGAAAAATCCGGCATTAGAGAAGCATATAAAGAAAACTTACGAAGAATCTGTGTGAAGAACTTATCTATTGTCATAATCTTGGTGCTTGAGTTTAAAAATTCATCTAAAATTCTTTGGCGATTTTCTAAGATATACTCTTTTGAAAGCTCTGTGACTTTGATAATCTCCTCAAGTTCACCGCGCTTTTCTAAATCTGCAAGTGTTTGATAGACTCTTTCTTGCATCTCTGAAGCTGCTTTATTGGTGAAAGTGAGTGCGAGAATTTTTGACGCTGAAGCCCCTTGAAAAAGCAAGGATAGATAACGCACAACAAGCATGAATGTTTTACCGCTTCCCGCACTTGCTTCATAGGCTAAATTATTTTTAAACATACTTTTTTTCCTCTTTTATCTTGCTCATTTTACAATAGATTCTATAAACACCTTAGATAAACAGCATATAAAACGATCATTTGTATATGTTTTAATTTACTTCTAATATCTTTTTGTTATTATATTAACTATTCTTATTTAATCAGGCTTATTAAATGACCTTCAAACGGCAATTTCTCATCACAGTGTTTGTAGTTTTAATCACTGCGATTATTTTAAGCGCTTTATTTTTTTATTTTAAAAAAAATAATTTTCTTGC
>JACNLH010000017.1 GCA_014381585.1 Candidatus Sulfurimonas ponti | reverse complement strand
AAGTCGAAGATGGAAGGTTGTCAGTAAGTGCAAAAATCTTAGAAGAAAAAGACGCTTTGCTGATTGTGACTATAAATAAGAAAAGCCCTTAAAGAAGAAATTTGTCGATTCGTTATTTTGGATATTTTTATAATCAACTGACATAATCTCTCTACAAACAAACACGTTTATATTTTATAATGATGCAAATAAGGAAGATGAGGATTTGCAATGAAAATAGCGGTTTCGGGATGTTTACTTGGGCAAAAGGTTCGTTTTGATGCAGGGCATAAGAGGGATGATTTTATTATGGATGCACTCTCTAATCATGCGGAGTATGTCTCTTTTTGTCCTGAGCACTTGGCATATTCGAGTCCAAGACCTTCTATTAGACTGGTGAAAGATCAGGATAAACCTTTAGAAGTGCGTTCCAATAAAACCGGTGAAAATGTGGCTGAGGCACTTTTTGAAGCATCTAAAAAAGATTTGGAGTCTATTGCTTTACATAATCTTGGCGGGATTGTTTTTAAATCTAAATCTCCAAGCTGCGGTATGGGAAGTGCAAAGATATATCAAGACAATGGCTACTGCGAAGGAAAATCTGACGGTATATTTGTTGTGATGTGTAAAGAAAGGTTTCCACTCTTACCAATGGAAGAAGAGGGCAGGTTGTGTGACCCTTGGTTGAGAGAAAACTTTGTGATGCAACTTTTTGCGTATGAGAGTTTTGAGAACTTCAAGCTAGATGCAGATATGAATTCTCTAGTGAATTTTCATAAACAAAACAAGTTCATGCTTCAATCAAAAGATGAAGCACTGTATAGAAAGCTTGGAAAAATTGTTGGAAATCATGAAGAAAATGCTTTTGAAGAAATTTTAGGTGAATATGAGTTTTTATACAAAACAGCCATCGCTACAAAAAGTTCTATCGGCAAAACGAGAAACGTTCTTGAGCATATGAGCGGTTTTTTGAAAAAGCATCTAGACTCTGAGGAAAAGTCTATGCTTCATGAACAGATAAATGATTATGCCGCACAAATCACCCCTCTTATTTTACCGCTGTCCACACTTCATTTATATGCAAAAAAATATAATGTCCGCTATCTTTTAGAGCAGGTTTTTTTAAGCCCTTATCCAAAAGAGCTGGCACTGCGTTCAGATATAAAGTGTGTGAAATGAAACGGCTTTTTTGGTTTAGAAGAGATTTAAGAGTGGAGGATAACCCGATACTCACATATGATGGTGAAGTTTTGCCTATATTTATCTTCGACACAAATATTCTCTCAAAACTAGAGCCGGATGATAGAAGAGTTTCGTATATATTTCATTATGTGCTCAAACTGAAACAAGCTTTACAAATGCTAAACTTAGACCTAAAAGTGTTCTATGGAAATCCTCTTGCAATCATTGAAAAACTTCAAAGTGTTCATGGTTTTGATGAAATTGTGGCTAGTGGAGACTATGATAGCTACGCTAAAGAAAGAGATAAAAAAGTCTCTCATATACTTCCCTTTTCTTACTTGCAGGATACTTACATCTTTAAATACAATGATGTGCTTAAAGATGATGGCACACCTTACTATGTCTTCACTCCCTTTTATAAAAAAGCACTCAAAGCTTTAAGTGCAAAAAATATACAGATGGTGAAGTTTGGCGCTTTAAAGCTTATAAAAGAAGAGTATGGGGGAATATATAGATTAGAAAATGAGTGTTTTATAAAAATAGATGCCACATTGAAAAGTCTAGGTTTTATAAAACAGAAACTAGAACTCACTTCACCAAGACAAAAGATACAAAAGTTTACAAAACAGCTTCACCGCTACAAAGAAGAAAGGGATTTTTTAAACTCTGATGCCACATCACATCTAAGTACAGATTTACGTTTTGGCACTATAGGTGTTCGAGAGTTATTGCGTATTTTTTTATCACTTGAAGGCTCTGAAGCTTTTATACGGCAACTGATATTCCGTGATTATTACGCATACTTACTTTTTCATATCCCTTCACTTGAGACTCAGAATTACAAATACAGCTTTAACGGTATAGAAGATGAGCAAAAATACAAGGCATTTTGCGCGGCTAAAACCGGTGTGCCCATCGTTGATGCGGGAGTGAGAGAACTGCTTCAAACTGGAAATATGCACAACCGTGTGCGAATGGTGGCGGCATCCTTCTTCACCAAAGATTTACTGCTTCCATGGCAGTGGGGTGAAAAGTTTTTTGCACAGCACCTGCTTGACTACGACAAGGCTTCAAATGTACTTTCGTGGCAATGGAGTGCAGGAACAGGAGTCGATCCCCAACCTTATTTTCGAGTTTTCAATCCATACCTGCAAAGTGAAAAGTTTGACAAAGATGCGAAATACATTAAAAAGTATTGCCCAGAGCTTTTAGATATAGATGCAAAAAATCTTCATAATGAAAAGTATCTTCACCAAAATAGTATAGAGGCTTATCCAAAACCGATTGTAGATCATAAACTTGCTGTAAAAGAGGCGATTGAAAGTTTTAAGCCTTGACTATAAAAAGTGTTTTAAAACGTCAATTTAAATATTTAGTATTCTCAAAAATAAAATTTAAGCTATAATCATCGTATGAATAAGCACAAGCAATGGATTAAGCAACTAGAAAATAGCTCGCACATAGGGATACTTGTAGTTGATAAAGAGCGTAACAATCTTTATGTGAATTCTCGTTTATGTGAAATGTTTGCTTATGAGAAAGAGTTTCTGCTTCAAAAAACTGCTGAAGTGTTTCATGTAAATAATGAGACTTTTTTAAAGTTTGCTGAACTTGTTTTTGATGCTGTTTTAACCGGAACTCCTTTAGAGATAGACTATGAGTTTAAACGTCAAGACGGTTCGCTCTTTTGGGCACACATTTCAGGTGATCCGGTGGAGTGCAATGAAGAAGTTCTATGGACTTTAGTTGATGTGACAAAAAATGTTATAGCCCAAAAAGAAGCCCTTCACCAATATACAATGCTAGACTCCGTCATCAACACCACTCCTGATCTTATTTTTTACAAAGATTATCTTCATAAAGATGGTGAATACATAGGATGCAATAATGCTTTCAGCTCTTTTGTCGGTGAAAGTAAAGAGCATATTATAGGGCGTACAGATATAGAACTTTTTGGTGAAGAAGTGGGTGCTTTTTTTAGAAAAAAAGATAAAGAGATGCTCGCACAAGGTGAAACAGTTATAAATGAAGAGTGGGTGGATTATCCTAACGGGGATAGAGTGTTGCTAAGCACTTCAAAAACACCCTTTCAAAACAGTGACAATGAAAGGGTTGGAATACTTGGAGTCAGTCGTGACATAACTGCCATGCACAATTCAAATCAACATATCAAAACCTTAAGTGAGAGAAATGAACTGGCACTTCTGGGGAATAATGACGGTATATGGGATTGGAATCTTTTAAACAATGAAGTGTATTATTCACCAAGATGGAAAGGGATGCTGGGGTATACAGATGAAGAGTTAGTGAATGAATTTGCAACTTGGGAAAATCTCGTGCATCCTGAAGATAAGACCATGGTTTTAAAAGCTGTTCAAGAAAACATAGATGGAAAATCAGAGTATGTTGATGTTTTTCACCGCTTAAAACATAAAGACGGTCATTGGGTGTGGATACATGATCGTTCTAAAGCGATACATGATGAAGATGGCAAAGCTATCCGGATGATAGGAACACACACCGATGTAAGTGATGAAAAAGCAAGAGAGCTAAAATATGCACAATTAGCTCAAATGATAGAACAGACACATGATAGTGTGATTTCTACAGATTTAGACGGTGTGATTGAGAGTTT
>JACNLH010000178.1:4631-19826 GCA_014381585.1 Candidatus Sulfurimonas ponti | reverse complement strand
AGTTTATATGCAAACGTCACAGTTGTTGTTGATTAGGCTGTCTAGCCATTGCACGTTCTCTTGTGTCAACTCTAATTTATTGTAAAGGCAATCTAGCTCCCTTAATTTTGAAAGAGTGTTCATCTCTTTTGGTAGAGCTGTAAGTTTATTTTTCCAGAGAGTCAACTTCGTTAGATTTTTAAGTTTCCCTATCTCTTTTGGCAGAGATGTAAGTTGATTTCCCCCAAGTTCTAAGGTGCTTAAATTTAAAAGCTCTCCAATCTCCTTTGGTATTACTGTTATTTTATTTTCTTGAATCAGAAGGAGTTTTAAATTTTGAAGTTTTCCTATTTCTTTTGGCAGGGATGCAAGTTGGTTTCCTGCTAGGTAAAGCTCTTCGAGATTAACAAGACCGGCGATCTCTGATGGAAGTTCAGTGAGTCGGTTTCCCAATAGGTGAAGTTTTTTTAAATGTATAAGATTGCTTATTTCTGCTGGTAGGTGTGTGAGTTGAGAACCTAAAAGATTAAGTGTTCCTAGCTTGAGCAACTTATCTTTATCTCTAGGTAATCCTCTGAAATATCCAGATTTTAAATATGAGTCATGTTGCACCCATTCTAAATCTGGAATATCATTTTGATCTGCCCAATCCCAAAGTTTTTGAATCCAGCGATCATTTGTTGCATGCATAAAGTATGATTCTTATTATACTATTGGTGGAATCCAAGCATAACACCAAAAAGTTTGTCTTCAGTCAGACCCATTTTTGCAGAGGTCATTAAGTTGTTGTCTTGGTAGTACTTCACCAGTGCTTCTGCATCTTGCCCTGTCACCATAGCCTGATAGCTAAGTGCTGCAATCACTTCTTGATCATGCACGACTATGCCCTGTTTTTTAGCTAAAGCTTCAACTATGAGTGCAGTTTTGATACTTTTTCTCGCATCTTCTCGTACAGACTCACGAAGCTGCATAAATTTTTCTTTATCTTCCATGTAAGATTTATGCTCATCTTCATTGAAAGATCTTGTCTTTTCACGAACTTTTGCATCTATCTCTTGTTCTACAATATTGTTTGGCAGGGTGAAGCTGAATTTTGTATGTAAACCTTCTATAAGTTTTGGCTTAAGTTCAGCCATGTAAAGCTGTGAGATGTCTTCAGATGTGATTTGTTCTGCCAGCTTTTTCTTAAGTGTCTCAAGAGTGGCTTTTGGATCTTTAAGGATATGTTGTGCAAAAGCATCATCTGGAGTTATCGCTTTTTGCTCTTGAATTTCATGAAGTTTCACATCAAACTTAGTTTCTTTACCTGCTAAATCATCTGCCTGATAATCTTTTGGAAAAGTAACTGTTATAGTCTTTTCTTCACCGTACACCATACCTATAAGCTGCTCTTCAAATCCAGGGATAAATGAATTAGAACCGATTTTAAGATTGAATTTTTCAGCACTTCCACCCTCAAAAGGTGTATCATCTATGTAACCGGTGAAGTCGATAACAGCAATATCTCCATTTGCAGTTGCTCTTTCTTCGTCTATTTTAGAAAATGGAGCTTGCTGAGTGGCATATTCTAAAAGTTTAGCTTCCACCTCTTTAGGCTCTGCAGTCGGTTTTACAAAAGAAGGGATTATATCTGTGTAATCAGTATTAAGATCAATTTCTGGACTTATAGATAACTCCACTTCAAAGTAAATACTATCTTCTTGTTGTTCATGTTTTCTTAGCGTTGGCTGACCCAGTACATTCGCCACATCAATATCAGCTTCTTTTATCCCGGCATCAACAAATTCTTTAAATATTTTACTTGCTGCATCTTGAGTTATATTTTCATCATTGGAGGCATCTTGTTTAGTTTCTTTGGCTACTTTTTCTTCAATCATACTATTTTTAACCGTACCGCTCAAAATAAAGTTTATATCATCTACTTTTTCTACTGTGACTTTCACTGCAATCCTTTTAGTTTTAATTGTGTAATTTTAACATTATTGTCTAAAATTAACTTTTTAAATAATGTAAGTTTATTCACTTAAATAATTTCTCTACAAAAAATTTAGTAAACTTTTTTTATTCTTAATAATTCTGACTTATTTTCTATTATATATTATTATTATAACTTATTTAGTTAGCATATAAAAGTTGCTGATTGAGATAGATTTTCGAAGCTCTATCCAATAACATATACGTTTAAGAAGGCTAAAATAATAATTGATTTGTTTACATTCTCTATCGACAATTAAAAATGGAGATAGACCTTGTATAAATGGGATAGGTTTTATATCCCTAAAGAGTTAAAAACTCTTAGAGGAGTGAGATATGTTAGTCCAACAAAAAGAAAAATTACAAAAAGTTGTTACTCTTGTTGATAAGATTTTAGTAAATCCTGATGTTAGTATAGAGTATTTTATTCCTGGAGTTTTAGTGACTCTAGAGAGTGGTGAAGTGGAGGATGGTGGTCCATATATTGAGTTTACTTATGCACTTAATGGTTCTGATCCTCATGTGCAACATATGCCTTTAACTCGTAGTTATCTTGAAAAAGACGCTGAAGATTTGGCAAATTTAATCACCTTTTCTTTAGAGCGATTTATGGAAGAGATTGATTCACGTCAAAGTGGCGCGCAATAAATTCTTCATACTAGAGTTATAGTTTATCTATAACTTTATAGTACTATTTAATTCCATGGAACTGTTTATATATTCTTTTGACAAAACTTGGCTTAAGTCCTGCAATATATATCTCTTCTATCTCTTGTTCTATATGTTCTTTTTTAATTGCAATAATCGTTTCCCATCTTTTTAGAAAAATTTCTCTCACCTTTGCTTCAAACTCGTTAGCATACTCAGGAAAGTTAGTAGAAAACGTTTCTATAATTTTAGAAAATTCATTTTCTTGAATAAACGCTAATTGCTCTTTAGGATGTGTTTGTTCTGCTTCGACCAAGTGTGTCCAACCGAGTATTAAAACAGCTTTCAGTTCTTCTTCATAGTTTCTATCTTCATCTGAAAAGTGTTGGCTTAATACTTTTGTTATATCTTTTAGTTGATGTGAGTTTATAATCTCCAGTTCTTTCTCAAAAGCTTCCAGTTCTTCTTCATATTCAAATGCATCTTCATAGAGTTTTGCCACTTCAGCATTTTTATTATTATTATTTTTTTTTGGAGGAGTTTTCTTTTTTACTGCTTTAGGGTTATTCTCTTCTTCAGTTGAATCTTCGTCTTCCATTGCAAGAGAAGCTTTAAGCTCATCCATTTGCATTTCCATATAAAGTTTTTTACTATCATCAGCCATTTTATTTATATCCCATAATTTTTTTACGTATTTTAACATTTAATTATTATGACTCAATAATTAAATAAGTAAATTTAGATAGTTTTAATGTTCTAGGTTTGTAAGTCGAAAAAAGAGCTTAAAAAAGGTGAAGAGAATAAGAGAGCAGATAGTTTATTTATGTATTACAAGATGATAAAAAATCATCTTGTGATGTCACCCAAGAGGGTGACCAGCAGCTTAAGAACTAGTCTTCTTTACCGCTAACCATTTCCATCGTGATACAGTTACGATCAAGCATATCAGTACAAACGTATACACAAAGCGCACACCCTTTACATCTGTCTTCATCCACCCAAGATGTATTTCCTTTTTTATCGAACATAAGCGTGTTTGCTTCTGGACAATATAGTGTACACGTGTTACATTTATACTCTGCACACATGTCAGAATTTACTTTTGCTACATAATACATTTATTTATTCCTTATATGCTAAATCTAACGATTAGGTCAGATCCAGTAATATCTACAGAGTCCGCCATCTCAAAAGTCTTCTTGATAACGTTCATATTTGCTTCAAGAAGTTGTTCTTTTTTCTTAAACTTTTTCTCAATTGCAGAATCCAGCATAGCTGTACCACCGGAAGCAACAAATGAGGTTCCTAGGAATCTTTCTCTTACCGCTGCTTCGATATGTTCCACTGTAACAAGTTTTGTAAGACCTAGAAGCATACCCATCATTGCCATGTTTGTTGCAAGTTCAGTTCCAGCAATTTGTTTTGCTAAACCAGTTGCGTCAAATTGAACAACAGTTGCGTTTAAATCACTTAACACTTTTTCATCTTCTTTTGTAAGAACATCAAATTCAGTATTGATGATAATTAAACTGTTTGGCTTTAGACCTGTATAAAAAGGCATAGTGTATGATTTACCATGTGTTACAACTTGTGAATGGTAGATCATAATAATATCAGGGTAAACAACTTCACCAACTTCATAAATCGGCTCTGAAGAAGCTCTTACATAAGCCTCAACAGGTGCCATTCTTTTCTCAGAACCAAAGAAAGGCACTAATGAAGCATATTTACCAGCATTATCCATAGTGGAACCAAGAATGTGTGCTGTTGTAACAACACCTTGTCCACCTAGTCCAGAAATTCTTATGTTATATCTTTTTTTCTCTGTAGCCATATTACACCGCCTCCGCTTTTGATGCTGCTTTTCTTGCTTTTGATGCTGCTTTTTCTTCAGCTTCTACTCGCTCAATAACTTCTTTTGCTGCATCTGTCATATACTCTTCAAATTGAAAACGTGTTTTCTCTTTTTCTTTAGCATCTGCAAATACATCTTCTGTAGGAATTGAATACTCAATATTACATGAAGTATAAGCGTGAATAAATGTTGGACCAACTTCTCTAGCAACAAATATCGCACGTCTAATAATTTTAGCAGCTTTTTTGATGTTAGTTGGAGACATTCTTACTGTGTATACACAACCAGCAGCTTGAGCTAACGCAGTTGCAGGCATTTTCTCGCCTTGCTTACCTAGTGGAGCCATTTTTAATATAGCACCTTTAGGAGACATACCAGACTCTTGCCCACCAGTGTTTCCATAAACTTCATTATCAAGCATGATCGTTGTGAATTTTTCACCACGGATCCATGAGTGCATAGTCATAGAGAAACCGATATCCATAGTACCGCCATCACCGGCGATTGTAATAACATCTTTAGTTTTATCAGGGAAACGTATTCTAAACGCACGAGATAAACCAGAAGCCATTGCATTTTGGTCACCATAGTTACCATAAATAAATGGAACAGCAGCTTGAGAAATCGCTAAACGACCACAACCAGCTGTACCTAATGTCACAGTTTCTTCAGGACATGGAAGTGAGGCAAAAATCAATCTGATGTAATACGCCATCCAACAACCAGAACACATTGGGTGCTCTTCCACTAGCTCTTTGAATTGACCCATGTTACCTGGACCAGCTTCATCTTGAGTCTTTCCAAATGGACCGTAATCAACTAATTCTACATAATCTTTTGGCAAGTATCTTTTAAATCTTTCTGCCGGAGTTATATATTTTAAACTCATTTTATCCCCTTGTTATAATTTTAAATCGTACTCTAAACCTAGAGACGTATAAATTTCTTTCATAATTAATTCTACTGGAAGTGTCATACCACCGTATACTCTTGGACCTTCTACAACAATTCCACCATTAGGGATAGCTGCTTTAATTTCTGCACATAACCAACCAACGTAGTTGTGTTCAGGAACAATTAATGCCTTAGCATTTTTAACTGCATCTCTGATTTCATCTTTAGGGAATGGTCTGATTGCTCTTACTTTAATAAGACCAACGCTTAAACCTTCTTCTTGAGCATATCTATGTGCTTCTCTAGCTTGTGCAGCAGCACAACCAGATGCAACAACAAATACATCAGCTTCAGGATTTTGAACTTCGATTGGTCCACCAAGGTATTCATAGATATATTTCATCGCACGTCTGTTTGAATCCCAGATCTCTTGTTGCCATACTGCATGAATCAAGTAAGACATAAAGTTTGATTTTTGAACAGGAGCATCTCTTTGGATTCTAGCTGGTGGAGTTTCATTATCCATAGCTGGAACCGGTGCAGCAACAGAATCAAAAGCAGGAAGAGCATACTCTTCATCAAACATATCAACATAACCTTTTGCGTGTGTTACGAAGAAACCTTCTGTAGCAACAGCAACTGGAATATAAACATCAACTTTTTCTGTGATAGCAAATGCCGCTAATGTCATGTCAAATGTATCTTGCTGATTTTCAGCATGTAGCATAACAGCTCCACTGTACAGCATGTATGCCATTTCAATATTATCAGGTTGGATCGATAACGGTGCATTGATAACACGTGTTAAGATACCAAGTACGGCTGGAACTCTATGTCCTGACCATGATACGATTGCTTCAAGACCTCTAAGCAGTCCTGGTCCAGATGTAGCTGTAAACAGACGAACACCTGCTCTTGCAGCACCAGCGATAGCTGACATTGTACCAAGCTCTTCTTCAGCTCTATAATACTCTTTAATGTGACCTTGCGCATAAATATCACCAACAAGGTGCATCACCTCTGATTGCGGTGTGATCGGATAAGCAATAGCCATATCTACATTTGCTCTTTTAACAGCTTCTGCCATTGCTTGAGCACCTGTGATAAAGTGTTGCTTTCTCGGAGCCTCTTTTAACAGGTAATTTATATCTGCATATGTTTTTTTTGGTTGTGGTCTTTCAATTGCACTCATCTATTTTCTCCTTTATTCAACGTCAGTAACATGTTCACCTTTTTTGGTCATGATGAGACTTCTATACTCGCCATAATCAGCCGGTGATAATGTACCATAATCATCTTTTTCTAAAGACGAATTTTCAGGTGGTAGAGTAGTAGCCCACTCAATGCCTAATTTGTTTCTTTCTTCAATAACGATATCTTTGAATTTTAAAATATCAGATGCATGTAGATCTCTAATTGATGCCATTGCTTCTTCATGTCCCATATAAGCACATAATGCAACCGTATAACAACTAGTACCGGCACGAATCATTCTAAGAGTTAGATTAGCGTAGTGACAATGCACACCAACAAAAATACAAGCGTCGATTCTGTTATCAAGGATTGTTAAGTTTGGGTGATTCGGATTAATTTCAGCCTTAACATCGATTTTTGGATATTTTGGTCTATAATCTGGCATTGGGATGATTTTACAGTTTGGAATTTCAGATGCTAATTCTAATATTGCTGCAGATTTTTCTGCCACATCTTCTTTCCAGTCCCATAGAACTTGAGGACCAGGGAAGATCGTTGGATTCTTCTTTGTAAGTAATGCTATAGCAGCATCTCTCATCGCCTCTTCTTCAGTTACAGCATTTCCATAAAGTAAAGCTTGACCTTTCGGTGCTAGCTCAACTCCCATAGATGGTGCTGACTGAGGCATATACCCAGCGGGACCTTCAGTTACTATTTTTGTCATGGTTGACTCCTTATATTAATGAAAAAGTTTTGGTAAATTACACAAAAAGTGCATAAAACATTTTAAATTCTATAACTAATGATAAACATTAACGCTAGCTATATAAAGCTTTTCAGTATAGAAAAGCATGAATTTGGCTTATGGTATCGAATTAATCCTTTAAGTAGATTAAACTAATAAATCACAATTTAAAGAAATATCCTTATTTATAGAAGTGATTCAGCAGGATGAATGATTCACTTATAAGTATATATGTATTCATTTATAAGTTTAAGAAAAATTGCTTTGAATCTTTAAAAGTAGAGAGCCAAAAACATGATAAAGCCCTATATTGGCTATGCTGTGGGAGAATAGAGCAGAGACATATGAAGAGAGCCAGAGTTATTGAAATTGTACTTCACAGCAACTTCTAAGTAAGATGGATTAAGTGTATTTGAATGCTGTCAACTAATGTATGTGGGTAGAATGGTTACATGCTAAAAATTATATATATGAGTATAATAGTAACATAATTAAGTGCTTATTTGCAGATAAAAGTGCAGTGAAAAAAATACTGGGTGTATTTTATGCAAGGAGTTGAGATAAATGGTGAAGTTGAGGAAAATTAAAGTTTGGCTATAATTTGAATTATGAACACTAGGAGAGATTATGCCTTATGATACAGTGGATAGGCCTGAAATAGAGATAATGATTCACGAATTTTATACAAGAATTCTTGAAGATGAGACAGTGGGCCCTTACTTTATCAGAGCCTTGGGTGATGACTTAAACGGTCCTAAATGGTACGAGCACTTTAACACCTTGTATAACTTCTGGGTTTTAATTATGACAGGTAAGAGAGGCTATGGTGGAGATCCTTATCCTCCACATGCCTTTATAGGTAAACTCTACCCTGAAACTTTTGAGCGTTGGTTGGAAATTTTTCATGAAGTCGTTTATGAGTATTTCACTCCAGAGATTGCTGATAAATTTTATAAAAAAGCTGAAATATTAGCAGAGCAGTTTATGGACAACCTCGGTGTTAATGATGAAGACGATGACGATGACTAAGGAATAAAGATGAGTGAACAAGCAAAAATAATGCAAGATATACATACAATCGTTATGAGCATTCTCAAAACTGGAACTGCGACAATAGAAGAAGCGGATGAAATCGATAGACTCGAAGCACTGCTTGATGAGCAAAAATGTTTTAAAGAGATCAATCATGAAAACCATACTTGTCAAGGAGAAGAGATAGCAAGTCTATTCTTTAGTGATAATTATGACAAAGCACTAAACAAAATGTTGGAATGTGAAATTTCACCTGAGGACTTTTTTGGATTTGTTGAGTATTATTATGATGATGAGCATGAAGATGAAGAGTTGACAGAAATGTTCACAGGAACATTTAAAAGAGGTGTGAATGAAGCCTACAAAGAAAGGCCTGACTCTTAAGAGTCATAAAACCTCACTTTGTTTGTAAGCTGACTTCATCTAAAGAAAAGTTATGCAGTTTATTTCTTATCCATGGAAGTATCTGAGAGTCTTCATCGGCAAAGAAATAGATTGCTCCTCCATCTTCATCATTTTGAACCAGTATACTCTCCTCACCCTCTAGTTCCCAAGCAGCTAAACCATCATATTCAACATACTCTTTTTGTATAACATAGCTTTGTAATGTTATCTCTTTTTCTAAAGAATAAAAAAGAAATCTTTTTGAAGCAATATCGTCTACATCCACCGAAATAGAAGAGTTTAAACTATAGATTTTATATTCAAAATTTTCTAATATCTCAGAGATAAACCCCTTAGTCCAAGCGAGTACCTGTTTCATACATTTTGTAGTTGCGGGATCTGTGTTATCCCTATCTAAATAGACTGTATTGTAGTCTTTACAAATGTTACTGTAATCTACAGCAATGCCTATCTTTTTCACACTAAACTTCTTTGATTATTTTAACTTCATCTCCAACTGCCATGCCACCGTAATCAAGAGGAGTTATAAACAGACCGCGTTTTCCATGAATCAGTTCAGGAAGTTCCGGTGCAAATGCATATAGATAACGGTAATCTTCACACGGACCAGTCACTTCAAAAAGCACTTCACCTATTTCGATAACAGATCCTTTGTTGAGATGGTAAAGATCAATATCAACATAAATATCTTCCATTAAAAGACCTCTTTCAAATACAAGCTCCGCATCTTCAATGATGTCATAACTTTTCTTTGAAACTAAAACCAATGGACGTTCCACACCATTGTCATGGTCTCTGCCACCTATAATTCCATTTTCATCAAGGTCCATATCATCAACTCTCATACGGTGGCCGGCACGCATCATATCAGGCATAGTCATATATAAAGTCACTACTTTTCCACTTGTCATTTATTGTCCTTAATACAAATTTTTGCTAATATTAGCATAATTTATCAGGGCTCTTGTTATTCTTTTGAATTAGGCCAATAAAATAATAATAAATTAATAGCAAAAGGGTGAAGTAGATGATTATATTGTTTGATTTAGATGGTACACTTATTGATTCAACAGATGCGATAGTGAGTACTTTTCATTACTCTTTTGATGTTCATAGTGCTGTACATCCATCAGATGAAGCGATTATGGCGCTTATCGGATATCCATTGGATATCATGTATGCCGAGTTGGGCGTGGCTGAGGAGAAGGTGTGGGATTATGTCGCGACCTATAAAGAGGAATATCGCAAAATCTCAACGATGAAAACAGAACTTTTGGCTTGTGCAATAGAGGCAGTTGAAAAAGCAGGTGAAATTGCGACACTAGGAATAGTGACAACAAAAACAGGTTCATATTCAGAGATACTGATGGAGCACTTCGGTTTGATGCATCATTTTAAAGTTTTAATAGGCAGGGAACATGTTGAGAATCCAAAACCTCATGCTGAGCCGATATTAAAAGCCTTAGAAGCTCTAAAGCATACGACTGAAGAAGTATGGATGATAGGCGATACAAAACTCGATCTTATTTCTGCGAAGAATGCGAAGGTGAAGTCTATAGGGGTTTTAAGCGGTTATGACACCCAAGAGGTCTTACGTGAACATACAGAAATAATCTTCAAAGATGCACTTGATGCAATTGATTTTTTAACTAAGAGTAGAAAGTGACACTAGCTGTTTTTAAGTGCTATTTGTTTAAAATACTGAAAATGTAAGGAGACTCGGATGGAAATAAGTGCAGGTATGTGGGCTTTTTTTATAATCACCTCTATAGTCGGAGTTGCAATAGGTTTTTTATTCAGTATTGAAGACTTGGGTAAAAAAATGGAAGATTACTTTAAAGAAGACACTAAAAAATAAACTATTAACTTCCTTCCTTCAACAAAAACAAATTAAAACTTGCTAAAATACTTCTAATTAAATTTAAGGAATATATACAAATGCCATTATTAGACTCATTTACAGTAGACCATACTATTATGCCGGCTCCGGCGGTTAGAAAAGCAAAAGGAATGAAAACACCACATGGGGATGACATCACAGTTTTTGATTTACGTTTTGTAAAACCAAATGAAGAGATATTATCTCAAGAGGGTATTCATACTTTAGAGCATTTATTTGCAGGTTTCATGCGTGAACATTTGAATTCTGAAGACACTGAGATAATCGACCTTTCACCAATGGGTTGCCGTACTGGATTTTATATGAGTCTAGTGGGAACGCCGAGCGAAGAAAGAGTGGCAAACGCTTGGGAAGCTTCAATGAAAGATGTTTTAAATGTTCAAGAGCAAAAAGATATTCCAGAGTTAAATCTTTATCAATGCGGGACATATAAAATGCACTCACTTGATGATGCAAAAGCTATAGCGCAAGCAGTGTTGAATAAAGACATAGATATTATGGACAATGATGCTTTAGCATTAGATTTGAGTAAAGTCGATTAGCAGCATCTTCAACGACTCCCTTCATTCAATGACCTTGAGTGAAGACGGCTCTTTCACTGCGTATTCAAAAGAATACGGTGAGCATTACCATTCTACAAAAGACGGTGCTTTACATGAGTCACTTGTAAAGCACGTTATTCCTGCACTTACAGTCCAAAAAGACAAAGACGAGTTGGATATTTTAGACATTTGTTTTGGTTTAGGTTTTAACACCTTAGCTACTATTTATTATGTCAAACAAAATCATATAAATACAAGAGTAAATATATATTCGCCGGAACTAGACGCAGATTTACTTAATTCTCTAGTGAACTTCACCTACCCAAAAGAGTTTGAATCTATAAAACATATTATTTCTGAGATAGTTGAAAATAGTTTTTATAGCGATGAGCAGTTTCATATAGAAGTGTTTTTAGGAGATGCAAGAGAGTATATTTTAAAGTTTGGGGGAATGAAGTTCGATATTGTGTACCAAGACGCTTTTTCACCCTCTTCAAATCCGATGCTTTGGACGAAAGAGTATTTTGCAGATATAAAAAGAATCATGAAAGAAGATGCTGTCTTGACAACGTATTCAATCGCCCTTGCAACACGTCTTGCTTTGTATGAAAATGATTTTAATATTTATATCAACAGCGGTGAAGATTATAGAGATGCAACACTTGCTTCACCATCTAAACTGGATGGATTTAAAGTTGTGGATATGATACATAAAATCTCTTGCAACCCAGATGTGAAATCTCTTAGGGATTAATCACACTTAAGAACTCTTCACCGTATTGCTCAAACTTCTTTTCACCGACACCGTTGACTTCTAGCATACTGCTTTTATCAAATGGTTTTTCGTTTGCTAAATGTTTAAGTGTCTTATCTCCAAAGATGATATATGCCGGCACACCTTTCTCACTCGCAATCTCAGCCCGCTTTTGACGAAGGGATTCAAAAAGTTCTTCATCATAGTCAAACTCTTCTTTTTGTTTTACTGTTTTAGTTTTCTTGTTCACATCAAGACGGGAGGATTTTATATCCACATTTTTTAGAGATTTTAAAATCTTCACGGCATCATCAGTAAGTTTTAAAGCAGAAAATTCACCAATAGTGACAATGCGAAGTTCAAGCAAGCGCTCTAAAACAATAAACCATTCTTTTTTACTAAGAGCAGTTCCAATCCCATATGTAGACAATTTGTCAGCATCATTTGCTAAAAGCTTCTGCTCTTTTGAACCTCTGAGTATATCGACAATATAGTTCTTACCAAAGTTTTGAGAGGTTTTATATATAGCGCTTAAAAGCATTTGGGCTTCTTTTGTGATATCTTGCCTTTTAGAATCAGTGTTTAAACAATTGTCACATCGGTCTTTACACGGTTCAAGTGTATCGTCAAAGTATGCCGCTAATTGTTGGTGAAAACATATCTCGCTTGTGGAGTATTTATAGATTCCATCTATTTTAGTTTCAAGATGCGCTCGGTAGTCGATATTTTCGATGTTATGTAAAAATTGTTTTTGCATTACCATATCAGCAGCATTGAAAAGTAAAAGCACCTCACTGTCTTCACCGTCACGTCCGGCACGGCCGATTTCTTGATAATAATTCTCTTGAGATTTTGGCAAAGACATATGTATAACAAAACGAATGTCACTTTTGTCTATCCCCATTCCAAAAGCGATAGTCGCGACTATGATGTCGACTTTATCATTTACAAATATTTTAAAGTTCTGCTCACGGATATGGTTGGGTAATCCTGCGTGATAGGCTAAAGACTTATAGCCCTTTGTATTTAAAAAAGCACTCAACTCTTCAGCTTTTTTTCTGGAACTCACATAGATGATTCCACTCTCATTCGTATGACGCGAGAGAAAGTTCTGTAGCTGAGGGTACCCATTTGATATACGTCGCTCAGCAGAGATGAAAAGGTTTTTGCGAAACACTTTCCCACGAAGTAAAAGAGGATTGTTCAACCGAAGTTCATGCATGATATCTTGTGTGACATTCTCAGTGGAAGTTGCGGTGAAGGCGCAGATATTTGTATCTGGAAAGTTATGTTTTAAGTTCCCCAAAGCTCTATAATCATCACGAAACTCATGTCCCCATTGCGAAATACAATGCGCTTCATCCACAACAAAAAAGTTGATGTCAAGTGTGTTTAACAAGTCGTAAGTCCATTGTGTGTTTAAGCGCTCCGGTGAAAGATAAAGAAATTTCAACTGCTTCATGCGTAAGAGATAAAGAATCTCTTCTATTTCATCTTGAGATTGTGCTGAGCTTATCATATCAGCTTGAATATTTTGCGCTTTTAGTGCAGACACCTGATCTTGCATCAGTGCGATAAGCGGTGAAACAACAATGCTCACACCGTCTTTTATAAGAGAGGGAAGTTGATAGACAAGAGACTTTCCACCACCGGTCGGCAGTATCATCATCAAATCACGACCTTCTAAAATCGCATCCACACCCTCTTCTTGAAGTTCCCTAAAAGCGTTATGCCCGAAGACGTCTTTGAGTACTTTTTCTTTCACCTAGTAGTGAGCCGAAATAGCATCCACTTCACCCCAAGTTAAATCCGTGGAAGTTTTAGCTTGATGAGAAATAATATGTGAAACATAACGGGCGAACATATCAGTTTCAATATTCACCTTAGAACCTTTTTTATAGTTTTTAAAAAGTGTTTCTTTCATTGTATGAGGGATGATAGTGAGTCTGAAACTATCCGCACTCACATCATTAACTGTAAGACTCACTCCGTCAATGGTTATAGAGCCTTTAGGGACCACAAAGGGGATGAATTTTTTAGGAAGAGATATAAAAACATCAAAAGAATTTCCATTGTTTTTTATCTCTTTGACTGTTCCGATACAATCCACATGCCCTTGAACAATATGCCCCTCAAATCTATCGCCCATCATCATCGCAGGTTCGATATGCACTTCATTTTTGTAGTTTTCCATAGCAAGAAGATTTTGAGACTCTGGCGAAAGCTCCACTGCAAAACCGTCATTTAAAACTTTTACAACAGTCAGACATGCGCCATTGATAGCGATAGAATCACCAAGTCCGCCTTTGTGCTTCGCTCTAATACTTAAGGTGCTTCCAATTAAACTTTTAACGGTCGCAATTTCTCGAATAAGACCAGTGAACAAATGCTCTCCTTTTATTTTTCACTCGTTCCCAAGTTGCACTTGGGAATGTATATTGATGTATGAATTCCCAAGTGCAACTTGGGAACCAGACGTAGCGGACTAAAAAACTATTTTACCTTCTTCTTGAAGACCTGCAATAATTTGTTTTGCTTTTTCATGCCCTTTATAAGCAGCTTTTCTACATAAATCAAGTGCCGCGTCATGGTCTTGTGCGCAACCAACACCTTGGTCGTAAAGCATACCTAAGTTGTATAAACCCTCAGCTAATCCACCCTCCGCTGCTCGTGAAAAACAAACGAAAGTTCGAGCATTGTCTTGAGGGACTCCATGCCCTTCTTTATATAAAGCGCCAAGATTGTTAAAAGACTCAAGATGCCCGCGTTTAGCTCCTTCTTCATACCAAAAAGCAGCTTCTGAATAATTTTGCATACAGCCAAGTCCGCGCTCAAGCATTAAAGCCACCTCATACATTGCAGGCGGAACTTCTCTTGTTGCCGCCTCCATATGCAAGTCATGCGCTTTAAATTGATCGTGCTCCACACCGCCGATGCCGTTTGCGTAGAGGATGGCAAGATTAAAAAGTGCATAAGGCTGTTTTGCCTCTGCAGCCTTTGTATAAAGTTCTAAAGCCTTGGCCTCATCTTTTTGGCAGCCTTGCTCTTTTTGGTACATAAAGGCTAATGATGTTTGAGCATCAGCATTTCCAGATTCGGCAAGTTGTGTGTAGAGTTCAAATGCCTTTGCGTGGTCTCCTGAATTATAAGCGTCGTGTGCAGTTTGTATCATTATTTTTCCAAATTTTCTTTGTAATTAAAATTTTAAACTTATAAAGCTTAATTAATTTTGTTAATATTATGCAAATTATACGTAAAAATGATAAAATTCGC
>JACNLH010000178.1:1532-4510 GCA_014381585.1 Candidatus Sulfurimonas ponti | reverse complement strand
ATGAATTATGATGTAATAGTGGTCGGCGGCGGTCATGCAGGTATAGAAGCGGCTTTATCGAGTTCTCGAATGGGTCACAAAACTTTAATGATTTCAATGTTGGCTGAAAATGTGGGTGCCACATCTTGCAACCCCGCTGTCGGTGGTTTAGCTAAGGGGCATTTAGTTCGTGAACTTGATGCTCTTGGCGGTGAAATGGGAGTTATTACAGATGCTGCAGGAATTCAGTTTCGTATACTCAACCAAACAAAAGGTCCGGCTGTTCGTGGTTCTCGGGCTCAGATTGATATGGATAAGTACAGAGTCATCGCAAGAAATACAGTTTTAAACACTCCAAACTTAGACTTGGTTCAAGAGATGGTGGAGAGTCTTGTTATAGAGGATAACACTGTGATTGGGGTGAAAACAGATCTGTCTAATGAGTATGCTGCTTCAAAGGTCATCATCACATCTGGAACATTTTTAAATGGAATTATTCATATCGGTGAAATACAAAAAAAAGCCGGTCGTTTCGGTGAAGAAAGAAGTGAAGGTTTAAGTGCATCTTTGAGAAATGACTGTGACTTGACTATAGCTAGACTAAAAACCGGAACGTGCGCAAGGGTGGATAGCTCAACTATAGACTTCTCTGTGATGGAAGAACAGGGTGGAGATGCATTGCCAAATCCATTCAGTTTTAAAACAGACCGTAAAAAATTTAGAGAGACTAAAAAACAACTTCCTTGTTACATCGCTTATACAAATGAGACCACACATGAGATTATAGAATCAAACTTTTACAGAGCACCGCTTTTCACAGGCCAGATAGAAGGAAACAGCCCAAGATACTGCCCAAGCATAGAAGATAAAATAAATAAATTCCGCGATAAAGACAGACACCATCTTTTTATAGAGCCTCAAACTATGGATAACACAGAATGCTATATCAACGGTATGAGCACATCTATGCCTCCGGAAGTGCAACGTCAAATGATTGCATCGGTGAAGGGGATGGAAAATGCAAAGATTGTACGTTATGGCTACGCGATAGAATACGATTTTGTAGATCCGCGTGAGCTCAAACATACACTTGAGACGAAAAAAATCAGCGGACTTTATTTGGCAGGTCAGATAAATGGAACGACAGGGTATGAAGAAGCAGCCGCACAGGGCTTAATGGCTGGTATAAATGCCTCTCTTTCCTTACAAGGTGAAGAGCCATTAATCCTTCGCCGTGATGAAGCTTACATAGGTGTTTTGATTGATGATTTGGTGACAAAGGGGACAAAAGAACCGTATAGAATGTTCACTTCCCGTGCAGAGTACAGACTTCTTCTTCGTGAAGAATCAGCAGATACAAGACTTAGTGGATACGGACATCAATTAGGACTCATTTCTGATGAACTTTATGAGGCAGTGAAGTTGAAGGATGCACAGATAAAAGCAGGTGCACAGCTCTTAGAAGATACAAAATTCACTCCAAATAAAGAGTTTATCGCTTTACTTGAAAGCATGGATGAACAGCCGATTAAAGATATTTCAACTGCACAGCAACTTGTTGCACGAAAGACATTTGATGTGGAGAAAATGCTTAAGATTATTCCAGAATTGGCTCAGTACGATGATTACATCAGAGAAGAAATTTTAGTGGAAGGAAAATATGCCCGTTATATTGATAAGCAAAGTGAAGAGATAGAGCGTATGAAAAAGTACCTTAAGATTGCTATTCCTGAAGGTTTCAACTTTGAAAAAGTGAGCGGACTCTCTAAAGAAGTTGTGGAAAAACTAGAAGCTTTCAACCCTCCAACCCTCCAAGCAGCTATGCAAATAAGCGGGATAACCCCAGCTGCAATAGAAATTTTACATGTGTATATACGTATAGATAAGAAAAGGGCAAAAGCCGCTTCATAAAAATACCTAAAGTGAAAAATAGTAACAAAACGGTAAACATGATAAAAGAAAACTTAAATTTATGATACTTTAACATTTACTTAACATTACTATAAGTATAATCAAAGCTAACAAAAATTATAAGTAAAGCGAGCAAATATGAAAAATAATAGCCGTAGAGGTTTTATGGGTATGGCATTTGGAGCTGTTGCAGCAGTAGGTGCTATAGGTTCATTAGTTGCAATGAAAAAATCTTGGGACCCCCTTCCAAGCGTAAAAGCGGCCGGTTTCACAACTCTTGATATGTCAATCTATGAAGAGGGTGTGATGGTGACTGAAAAATGGAGAGGCAAACCAATCTTCGTTTTGAAAAAATCTGCAAAAGTTATGAAAGAAGAAGAAGGTGACCCTGACGCTCAAGCAAGAAATATTAAAATCGGTGACGATAACTTTATGATCGCTATCGGTTTATGTACACATCTTGGCTGTATTCCGGCATTTAGAAAACATAAGAATGATTTTTTATGTGCATGCCACGGTGGAACATTCTCTGCAGCAGGACTTGTAACAAAAGTGCCACCTCCGCGTGGACTTGATATCCCTCCATTTAAAATTGACGGGAATATGTTGGTCTTAGGTGAAAAAGGTCCTGAATGGGCAGCGATGAAACAAAATGGCGTTACGCTTTAATAAAGGAAAATAATGGCACATTTTACAAAAGCAACAAGTGTTAAAGATTGGTTAAACCAACGTTTAGCAATTGAAAAAGTTGAAAAGGTTATGGCGTCGGAGTATTGGATTCCAAAAAATATTAACTTCTTGTGGGCAATGGGGATGGTTCTTGTAATCACTTTTGCGCTCCTTGTAGTTTCAGGTATATTTTTATTGATGTATTATGTACCTACAGTGGATGAAGCATTTAATAGTGTAAACTATACAATAATGAGAGAAGTTGATTTTGGTTGGTTATGGAGACATGTACATGGTGTTGCGGCATCCGTTGTATTCTTGATTATCTACATCCATATGTTTACAGGTATTTATTACGGTTCTTATAAGAAAGGTCGTGAGATGATTTGGATCTCTGGAATGCTATTGTTTGTTGCATT
>JACNLH010000178.1:0-1350 GCA_014381585.1 Candidatus Sulfurimonas ponti | reverse complement strand
GGGGATTATGTTCCTGCTCAAGCATTTTTAGGCCGTTTCTTTATGTTGCATGTACTTCTTATTCCTTTGGCTATTATAGGTCTGATTGCATTGCACTTTGCAGCTTTAAGAATTCCTCACGTTAACAACCAAGATGGTGAAGAGATTGATTTTGACGTGGAAGCTGAGAAATATTTAGCTGGCGATAAAGCCGGTTCAAAAGTTATGCGTTTTGCAAATGACTTTATGTCTAAAGATATGATGGTTGTGGGGATTTATTTAATTTTCTTCTTTTACTTAGTATTTTGGAACTACGGTTTTGCAATGGATCCTGTAAACTTTGACCCTGCTGATGGACTTAAGACTCCGGCACATATTTATCCTGAGTGGTACTTTTTATGGTCTTATGAGATTTTACGTCCTTTCTCTGTTGATTTAGGTCTGATTTTATTTGCTTTTGCTCAAGTTATTTTTGTTCTTCTTCCATTTTTAGACAGAAGTCCAAATGCAATCGCAGCAAACCGTCGCGGTAAAGCATTTATGATTTGGTTCTGGCTGATGTTAGCGAACATGATAGTTCTGACAGCTATGGGTAAATTACCTCCAGAAGGTATTTATAGCACTATTGGTTTTGTATCTGCTGTGCTGTTTGTAGCACAATGGGTGGCATTGCCATTTATCACATCACGTGAAGCAAAAGTATAAGGTGAAGATGATGAAAAATAATGAAACAATAATATTAGCAGTAGTTGTATTCTTCTCACTGGTTACCTACTATCTTGTTGAGCCGTATGCGCATCATGTTCTGCATAAGCATGTAGAGAGTGAAAAATTTGAGTATGTGGATTTACCACTTATCACTAAAACAGGTGATGCAACTCGTGGTCAAGATTTAGTTATGGGTGCTGGAGCTTGTGTTGGTTGTCACTCAATTGAAGCAATCGGTATGACAGCTTCGATGGAGCCACATGATGCAGCCGCCGCTTATGGTGTCAACCCACCGGATTTAAGTAATGCCGGTGTTATTTATGATGATAAGTTTATGGCTGACCTTATTAAAAATCCTGCGCATGCACTAAAAGTTGAACATGTATTCTATGAAGGTGGAAAAACACACCCTATGAGTTCGTTCTATGGAGCTGGCGGAGATATAGATCAAGAGATAGCAGATATGGTGGCTTACTTTAAGTCTATAGCAGTTAAGCAAGAAGATTTAACTCCTAAGATGGCATATGAAAATGCTTGCGGTAGATGTCATGCTATGAAATATGAAAACTTGACACAAATGGGTGAAAAACCAACTTTTAAACATAAAAAAGAAACGCTCGCATACGAAATCAAAGTGTTAGAGTATGAAGACAGCTTAAAAGC
>JACNLH010000094.1 GCA_014381585.1 Candidatus Sulfurimonas ponti | reverse complement strand
CTTTGACTATCTCTTTAATTCTACTTTTTTCACCGATATTTCCAGGGTTGAAGCGAATACAGTCAACAGACTCGGCTGCAATGAGTGCCAGCTTATAGTTGTAATGAATATCCGCAACAAGAGGCAAAGAGATTTGCTCTTTAATAGATTTGAGCGCAAGTGCATCTTCCATATCTGGAACTGCTACACGAACTATATCACAGCCTGCAAAGTGGAGACGGTTGATCTGTTCCACTGTGGCGGCAACATCGTGAGTGTTTGAGTATGTCATCGATTGTGTGCTTATAGGTGCATCTCCACCCACTGCAACATCTCCGACATATATTTTTTTTGTAGGGATTCTAGTAATCATGAAGCTATTTTATCTTCTTTGAGATAAAGAGACCTTTATGATTGTAGAAATTTATAATTCTTTATTATTCTTTTGGATATTCTGGATGGCAAAAACTGATACCATCAAAATCTGCAACTGAACAACAACCTTCAGTTACACCTTTATTAATCAGTACATTGTCGAATGCCCAATAATGGTTATAACTTCCATTTCTTAAAGAGGTAAAAGTATTAACAATATCTTTAGCATTTGCAGCATCAGCAATTGCGATGTTTTCAGTTAAATCAATAATATCAACTACTTCAATCATACATCCCACTTCAAGAGCCTCAACTTCAGAGCTTGCACCTTTTGCAGTCAAAATATTGTATAGATCCTGAATTTTGCTTATATCGTATTTACCTGCTTCCATTTCTTCGATAGGAGTATCTTTATATCCATTTTCGGGGAGATCCACATTGGTGAATTGAGTGTAATCCGTTATGTATTTTTGAACAAGTGTTTGCACTGCGTTGATATGCTCGTTTTCTGATTGTGAGATATTATTGAATACATTTGCATTTGGATAAAGGTCGTAAAGATAGTTATATACATCATATGCTAAACGTTCCTCATTACCCATATGAGAGAGGGTGTTTAATAGTACTTGTGAAGCTTCTGATATTTGTACAAAGTCATTGTAACTTTCATTTAGATGTTGTGAAGTTGTATTGATGTCTAAAAGAGTGAGACCAGTATCTAGTATATAGTCACTAATTCTAGTTGTGTTAAAATCTTCACTATAGCCACTTAATGCATTTTTTAGAGCATCAGGAATATTGATACCGTTTGATGCATTTTGATCGTCGTCACATGATTGTAGAAAGTTTGCTAAAGCTTTTACATTTGTATTGTTGGTGTCATTTCTATCGACATGAAGTAAGTCTTGTGGAAAAATATGTTTGTCAGCCGGTAATGATGAAATTGTACCAAGTGTCAAGCCACCAAGCTTAAACGTAATAGGAGCAGCTTTACATGAAAAACTTCCATTTATATCAGTGACACCTTCAGAGGAATCTGGACATATGTAAGTGATATTCTGTAAATATGAATCAATAAGCTGTCCTGAAACAGCGGCACTAGATGTGGTGGTACTGCTTCCGCCCCCTCCACCGCTACAACCTATGAAAAATACTTGCAACGTGATAAGTAAGAATAATTGACTTTTTTTCATTATATGTACACCTTATATTTAAGTTTTGAAATTATAATAAAAAAATGTTACATGTGTGTTAAGTGTTTATTTGATGCCTTTGAGAAAAGCGACCACAAAAATTATGCCTACAATAAGAGATATGGAGAAAAGTGACATTGTTGTAAAAAAGCTAATGTTTGGGAGTTGTTCAGTTGTTTGAATTGCAGTGTTCAAGAGTATATCCTTCTAAATATAGAAGGATATTATAGCGCAGATTAGAATTTATAGGTTAGGTTTGTGTAGAGGTATCTGCCTGGTTCGTTAAGGAGCATAGTGTCTGTTCCGGCACTTAGAAGAGTTAAATCAACATAAGTGTTTGTTTGAGCAAATGTTTTATCAAAGATATTATTAGCTCCAACTGTTAAGTCGATAGTTTTTCCAAAAGCATGTTTTGCTTTTAAATTAACAATGCTCCATCCAGAAAGTTTCTGTTCACCATTATCTGAATCAAAAGTGTCCCAAGCATCAGACGAAACAATTTCTGCTCTTAAAGAAGAATTACTTGCATATTCATATGTCATACCAACTGTAGCTTTAAGTGGTGCAATATCTGCTAAATCAGTATCAGTTTCACCAACTAAAGCATGATCTTTTTTACCTCTTTTGTAAGAAGCTGAAGCGTCTACTGTTAAAGTGTCTGTTACAAAAAAATCAGAACTGATTTCACCACCATATACTTTTGCATCTATATTTGTGAAAGTACTACCGCTAAAGTAGATGTAATCTTTTAGGTCAGAGTAAAACCCTTTCACTTTAAAATTCATAGTGTCGTTTTTTAGTTCATATCCTAAGTCAATTTCTCTATTTGTTGTATCTTTAAGAGTATCATTCCCTTGAGTTACTACAGCCCATACTGTAGGCATAGTTGATACCACTTTATTTTTCTTAAAATAAAGTTCTCTTGCATCAGGCACACGAGAAGCTTGACCAACACCTAGGAAGATACTACTTGTATCGTTAAGAGCGTATGTAGTGAATATATTTGCGTTCAAAGCATTATAGTCGTTGTTTTGCATACTTGTATCATCTGATTTGACAGATGACCAATCGTATCTAGCACCTGCTTTAACATTTAAATTGCCAAATTGTTTTTCTGTTGTTACAAATACAGCTTTATTTTTAGTTGTAGCATTATTGATACTTGTTGATGTTTGAGTAGCTCCAGTCATCAGGTTGTCATTTAGGTAATATTTTCCATCCCAAACTCTTTCGCTGGCATCTAGACCTAGTGTTACTTTGGTTCCATCAAGGTCAAAATCATTTTTAAGTTTTAGACCTTTCATCTCAGTTTGAAGCTGACTCACCATCTTCATCATTAGAGCAGATTTTCTGTATTCTGTACTCATAGGATGATCTACATCAGAATAGTAATATTGAAGATTTAAATTTTTATATGAATTTGTTAGGTTCGCAATGTTGTATTCAATACTGTAAATATTAGAATCATCATATATTGCATCCATAGATGTGTTTGGGTATAAAATATTATCACTTCTATTGCCAGTATAACTCAAACGTAACTCATGGTTATCCATTAGATTTATAAATGCTTTTGCATTTACAGATTTTTTTTCATATGCATCCATATTTTCATATTGAGCTTGATACTGATTAGGAGTAGGTGCACTGTTTTTTGTTTGTTGAGAAAGTGTGTTTCCATCTCCGTCTTCATACTGCCCACTTGATTCAGTTGAACCAGTGACTAAAACACGGATAGTGTCATTCCCACCACTTACAGTGGCTCCAATTTTTTTGTAACCCCAGCTACCAGCACCGGCATTGATTTCACCTTTGAATTCTTTTGAAGGTTTCTTTGTAGTGATTTTCAATCCGCCACTCATAGTTCCAAAAGTAGTTACATCATAAGGACCTTCAGTCACTTCAATCTCTTCAATCTGATTTGCTAAAACGTGAGAAACTGGTGGATCCATTCTATTTGGACATGCACCACATACTTTTGTTCCATCAACCTCTACAGAAATATTATCTCTTTTTTGACCACGGATATATATATCATTTGCAATACCGCTACGGCGATTCATATCAATACTTGGAATGTTTCCGCTTAATGCTTCTGCAACATCAGCAGAGATTTGAGCATTCTCAGCCACTTCTGTTATAACCGTTGACTCGACACCTATAGGTGCAAGTTCTATCTCTGCTGCAGATAATGAGAGAATTGCAACTAAAGATAATGGGATGATTTTTTTCATAAAAATTCCTTCATTCTAATATGGCGGAATAATATTGAATTTGTGTTACA
>JACNLH010000068.1:4346-20027 GCA_014381585.1 Candidatus Sulfurimonas ponti | reverse complement strand
AATAATGAAGCATGCAAGAAGTTTAAGCGCAAATGAAATTTTAGAATTAATATTTATACACCTGACAGAAGTTTCATCACTAAGAAATCATGATGACATTATCAGCGTCTTGGCAAATATGGGTAGAGCACTTACCAGTTCAGATAGATGCACAGTTTGGGTTATAAGTGATGACAAAAAAAAGATATGGACACAAGTCGCCCATGGAATGGATCCGATAGAGATACCTATAGACTCCGGTATAGTCGGTTCAGCAATTATGAATGAAGAAAAGATTATCCTGGAAGATGTTTATGAAGATCCGAGATTTAACCCAGATATAGATAAGCAAACCGGATATGTTACAAAAAGCATGATGGTGATTCCGATGTTTAACAATGATGATGAGATTATCGGGGCTTTTCAGGTGATTAATCATCAAGGCGAAAAAGGGGTGTTTGATCAAAGAGATATGGACAGACTTATGCTTGCAAGCACCTACGCAGCAGAAACATTGGTTGCGGTGAAGTTGGCTGAAGAGATAGTGGAAACACAAAGGGAAGTTGTGTTCACCATGGGTGCTGTCGGTGAAAGCCGTTCCAAAGAGACAGGGAACCATGTTAAGCGCGTGGCAGAGTACTCAAAAATTTTAGCCCTTGCTTATGGCTTATCACAAGAAGAAGCGGAACTTTTAAAACAGGCAAGCCCTATGCATGATATCGGAAAAGTTGCCATCCCTGATGCAGTGCTAAATAAACCGGGAAGGTTTAATGCGCAGGAACGTGCTATTATGGATACGCATGCTGAACTTGGGTATAACATGACTAACAGTTCGGAACGCCCTCTTTTAAAAGCAGCATCTATCGTTGCTTACGAGCATCATGAAAAATGGGATGGGACTGGATATCCACGGGGAAGCAGTGGTGAAGATATTCATATATATGGAAGAATCACAGCTATTGCAGATGTTTTTGATGCCTTGGGATCTGACAGAGTGTATAAAAAAGCTTGGAATGATGAAAAGATTTTAAATCTCTTCAGAGAAGAAAGAGGAAAGCATTTTGATCCTGCTTTGATAGATATGTTTTTTGAAAATATAGATGCAATTTTTGAAGTTCGAGAAACTTTTAAAGACGAATACATAGAAGAACCAAAACAAGAGATATATACAGGTAATAGCATTAAAATACTCGGAGCATATGGAACAAAGGCAAAGGGTTTTGGAACAAGCTCATTCTCTTTAAATGAAACAAATGTCATTGATGCAGGTAATTTATTAGCCGGTCTTGGATCTCAAGCATCCAAAATACAAAACATATGGATCACGCATTCGCATCTAGACCATATATCCGACATTGCTTATGTTATAGATAATTATTTTGATGACTTTAAAGGATCTATTAACATCCATGCCCTTCCTCAGACCATAGAAACTCTGCAAAAACATTTTTTAAATGACTTGGTATGGCCTGATTTTTCAAAAATAAAGTTAAGCAATAGCAAGGAAATGTGTGTAAGCTATATAGCTATAGAATTAGATAAAGAGTATAAGCTCTCAGATAAGGAATCAATTAAAGCATTTAAAACAGATCACACAGTGCCAAGTTGCGGGTATATTTATAAAAAAGAAAATAGTGCAGTCTTAATAACAGCAGACACTTATTCATTGGACAACATTGTAGAAATAATAGACAAGGATTTTTCTATAAAATCTATAGTTATTGAATGTTCTATTCCCAGCCGTATGGAAGAATTAGCTAAAGAGAGTAAACATTTAACCCCAAGCCTATTGGCAGAAAAGCTCAAAAGCCTGCAAAGAACAGATTTAGAATTATATATTAATCATATTAAGCCACTTTATTTAGAAGAAATGACACAAGAAATAAATGAGTGTTGTGGTGCCTGGAAGCCTAAAATTTTAAAAGATGGTGAAATTATTAAATTTTAGTAAAAAACCCTTGACATTGAAAACTCAATCGACTATAATTCTGGCTCAATTTCGATGCCGACATAGCTCAGTT
Organism: Candidatus Sulfurimonas ponti; assembly: GCA_014381585.1. Taxonomy (GTDB): domain Bacteria; phylum Campylobacterota; class Campylobacteria; order Campylobacterales; family Sulfurimonadaceae; genus Sulfurimonas; species Sulfurimonas ponti. The sequence goes on along the minus strand of JACNLH010000068.1, from coordinate 18,027 downwards.
GGCTAGAGCAGCTGATTTGTAATCAGCAGGCCCGGGGTTCAAATCCTCGTGTCGGCACCATTGAAATTTGAATATTAGAAACAGTGTTAGACCAGATAATAAATGGTGGGATAGTCAAGTGGCCAACGACGGCAGACTGTAAATCTGCTCCCTATGGGTTCAGAGGTTCGACTCCTCTTCCCACCACCACTTTTAATGATTGATGCGGGTGTAACTCAGTGGCTAGAGTTCCTGCCTTCCAAGCAGGCTGTCGAGGGTTCGAATCCCTTCACCCGCTCCACTGAATATCATTAAAGTTCTGGAAGCTGAAGTACAATTTTCGTTAATTAACTTCTATATATAGAAAATTATATAATATTCTATATAGCTTATTCTTTACATAAAAATCTAATAAATTATCATCATTGTTAAAATAAAAATCATGCAATTATTGCTTAAATATTCTCTTAGGCTGTCGTGGCTCAGGGGTAGAGCACTTCCTTGGTAAGGAAGAGGCCGTGGGTTCAATTCCCATCGTCAGCACCACCTATAAGTAAGTTTTAATTACTTTAAGCAATAATTGAATGATTTTTGGGTACAATTCCATTTCAATTCACAATTAAAGTCGGAGGACACTATGGCAAAAGCAAAATTTGAACGTAATAAACCGCATGTTAACATCGGTACTATTGGACACGTTGACCACGGTAAGACAACATTAACAGCTGCAATCACTGCAGTATTGGCAGTAACTAACGGTGCTGCACTTATGGACTATGATGCAATCGATAATGCACCAGAAGAAAGAGAGCGTGGTATCACTATCGCTACTTCACACGTTGAGTACGAGACTGATAATCGTCACTATGCACACGTTGATTGTCCAGGTCACGCCGATTATGTTAAAAACATGATTACAGGTGCTGCTCAAATGGATGGTGCTATTTTAGTTGTTTCTGCAGCTGATGGTCCTATGCCACAAACGCGTGAGCACATTCTTCTTTCTAAGCAAGTAGGTGTTCCATACTTAGTTGTATTCATGAACAAAGAAGATATGGTTGATGATGAAGAGTTAATGGAATTAGTTGAGATGGAAATTCGTGAACTTCTTGATATGTATGATTTCCCAGGTGATGATACTCCTATCACTGCTGGTTCAGCGCTTAAAGCACTTGAAGAAGCAAAAAGCGGTACTCTTGGTGAATGGTCTGCAAAGATTCAAGAACTAATGAGAACTGTAGATGAATATATTCCTGAACCAACTCGTGAAACTGATAAAGATTTCTTAATGCCTGTTGAGGATGTTTTCTCAATCTCTGGACGTGGTACAGTTGTAACAGGTCGTATTGAACGTGGAACTATTAAGATTGGTGAAACAGTTGAAATCGTTGGTATCCGTGACACACAAAGTACAACTGTGACTGGTGTTGAAATGTTTCGTAAAGAAATGGATCAAGCTCTTGCTGGTGATAACTGTGGTATTCTTGTTCGTGGTATAGGTAAAGACGATGTTGAGCGTGGTCAAGTACTTTGTAAGCCAGGTACAATCACTCCGCACACTACATTCACTGCAGAAATTTATGTTCTAAGTAAAGATGAAGGTGGACGTCATACTCCATTCTTTAATGGTTACCGTCCTCAGTTCTACGTTCGTACTACTGATGTTACAGGTGCAATCACTTTACCAGAAGGTACTGAGATGGTTATGCCAGGTGATAATGTAAGTATTACTGCTACATTGATTCATCCAATTGCAATGGAAAAAGGTACTAACTTCGCTATCCGTGAGGGTGGACGTACAGTTGGTGCTGGTGTTGTTGCTGAGATTCTTGCTTAATTCGCCTAAGGCGAAGCAAGCATAATCCTTTTAAAGGTAAAATAATATGAGAGAAGCAATTCACTTAGGTTGTGAGAAATGTACTAGACGTAATTATCACACAACAAAGAATAAGAAAATTCATACTGAAAAATTTTCAGTAAGAAAATACTGTAAGTTCTGTAGAGAACATACAACTCATAAAGAGATGAAACTGTAAGCAGTTTCTCTTTTGAGAATTGGGATTTATCCTTTTTAGGCGTGTAGCTCCAATGGTAGAGCACCGGATTCCAAATCCGGGTGCTGGGGGTTCGAGTCCCTCCACGCCTGCCACCATTTATTATTAGTGAGTCTTTTAAGGCTTATTTATAATTAATGAATTTTTATTAGGAAAGAGATATTATGAATCTAAATACACATATCAGAAATGCAAAAGCAGAATTAACAAAAGTTATCTTTCCCACTAAAGGCCAGGTAAAACAAGCATATATCGCAGTTATGATAGTTGTCGCAGTAATCGCTGCTTTCTTGGCCTTAGTTGACTTGTTTATGTCATCTGTAATGTCAGCAATTTTAGGTTAAGGATTTCAATATGGCACACCAATGGTACTCTATTCAAACTTATGGAAGCGATAGACTGGTACGAGATGCAATCTTTAATATGATTGAAGAATTCGGTTTACAAGAATTTATTGAAGAAGTTATTGTTCCTACAGAAGATGTTATTGAAGTCAAAGACGGAAAGAAAAAAGTGACTGAACGATCACTATATTCAGGTTACGTTTTTGCTAAAATCGATTTAAACACTGAGATACAACATATGATTCAGTCAATACCGAAAGTTTCCGGTTTTATTGGTGAATCAAATATACCGACACCTTTAAGTGAACATGATATTAATGTTATTTTGGACCGTGTGAATAACCGTGCTGCTCCAAAACCGAAAGTATTTTTTGACAATGGTGAAACTGTTCGTATTACAGAAGGACCATTCGCAAACTTTACAGCAACAGTGGATGAATATGACTTAGAGCACGGTACATTGAAATTAAATGTTTCAATTTTTGGAAGATCCACTCCTGTGGATATTTCTTATACTCAAGTTGAAAAAATAATATAGCTCATATTTACTACGTTAACTTTAGATTTTATTAAAAAATTTAAGCTTAGCGTAGTTTGAAGTGACTAGTCGCGTAAACTCTCTGAAAAAGAGAATATTGTGCTTAGAAGATTTAGTTTTTCTGAGTTGCATTTTAATGCTAAAGGCTTGTTAAACCGAACTTGTTCGGAGTACTTGCAATAAATAAAACAAAGGAATATATAATGGCAAAAAAAGTAATGGATTATATCAAGTTACATATTGACGCTGGTAAAGCAAACCCTGCACCACCAGTTGGACCGGCTTTAGGACAACGTGGTGTTAACATCATGGAATTCACTAAAGCATTTAATGAAAAAACAAAAGATAAAATGGGATTCAAAGTTCCTGTTGTAATCACTGTTTATACAGATAGAAGTTTCACTTTTATCACTAAGCAACCACCGGCGTCTGCGCTTCTTATGAAAGCTGCAGGACTTAAAAAAGGTACTGATAATCCACTTAAGAATATAGTTGGACAAATCACTAAAGCACAATTGATGGAAGTTGTTGATGCTAAAATTGCTGATTTAAACACAGACGATAAAGATATGGCTGCAAACACTTTAGCAGGTACTGCCCGTTCAATGGGTATTAAAGTAGTAGACTAAATAAAATCAATCTATACCACAATGATTTAAAATAGTGTGGAAGAATTTATACAAGGAAATTTGAAAATGAGTAAAAGATATAAATCATTATTAGAAAAAGTAGACAATACAAAACAATATGCTGTAACTGACGCAGCTGAAATGATGGCTGCATTGAAAAGTGCAAAATTTGATGAAACTGTTGAGATTGCAATGAACTTGAATGTAGATCCAAGACATGCTGATCAAATGGTTCGTGGTGCAATTGTACTTCCTCATGGAACCGGTAAAACAGTTCGTGTTGCAGTTTTTGCTAAAGGTGTGAAAGCAGATGAAGCTAAAGCAGCCGGTGCTGATATAGTTGGAACTGACGATTTAGTTGCACAGATTAAAGAAGGGATCTTTAATTTTGATGTAGTTGTTGCTGCACCTGATTGTATGGGTCTAGTTGGACAAATCGGTCGTATTCTTGGGCCAAAAGGTTTGATGCCAAACCCTAAAACTGGAACAGTGACTCCAGATGTTGCCACTGCTGTTAAAAACGTAAAAGGCGGTCAAGTTGCGTTTAGAGTAGATAAAAAAGGTAATATTCATGCAGGTATCGGTAAAGTGAGTTTCACTGCTGATAAAATAGCTGAAAACATTAAAGCTTTCGTTGCTGCTATCAATAAGCAAAAACCAGCTTCTGCTAAAGGTCGCTATATTACAAATGCAGCTCTTAGTTTAACAATGAGTCCATCTGTTAAATTTGATGTGTCTGAATTAGCAGATATTAAATAATCATCCTTTATGGGTACGCAGCTTAAGCTGTGCTCCCACTCTTGAATGAGCTTAGGCTCATTTAGTGGTTTTGTAATTTTTTATGCGATAAGAGATTACAAAGTTACTATAGATTCACTTCAATAGTAACTGCATTTTATGGACTAGAGATATAGGCGTGTTTATAGCACTTAATTTCCTGTTGAAGATTGTCTAAAAGGAGAAAATTTTATGACAAAAACACAAAAAGCTGAAATTATTGAAGTACTTTCAAATGAATTCAAAGATGCTCAAGCTGTAGTTCTATGTGACTATAAAGGTTTAAGCGTTTCAAAATTAGAAGAATTAAGATCAATGGCTCGTGCTAAAGATGCAAAAGTTCAAGTTGTTAAAAACACTTTAGCAACAATCGCACTTAAAAATGTTGATTTAGAAGGTATTGAGATTAAGGATACAAATATTTTTGTTTGGGGTGAAGATTCTGTTGCCACTTCTAAAGTGGTGTCTGACTTTGCTAAGAAAAGCGAATTATTTGTAATTAAGTCTGCTTATATTGATCGTGAAGTTGCTGATGCTGCTAAAGTTGAAGCATTTGCTAAACTTCCAGGACGTGAAGAGTTACTTGGTATGCTTGCTGCTACTTGGATGGCTCCACTTACATGTATTGGATTCGGTCTTAACGCTCTTAAAGAGAAAAAAGAACAAGAAGCGGCTTAATCCGCATCTAGGTGTTGTCTGAGACTTCAGACTAATGGGGAAAAAGGCATTGATGCCGTGAGCTTCCCGCTGAGGGAAACCTAGCGTTAGCGTAAATGGCGGAATTACTTCCGACATTGTACTAACGAGTAAGAGGTTTCCTTAAATTTTGAAAAAATTAAAGGACATATATTATGGCTGTAACTAAAGAAGATGTATTAGAATTTATCTCAGGACTTTCAGTATTAGAACTTGCTGAATTAGTAAAAGAATTTGAAGAAAAATTCGGGGTGTCTGCACAACCTGTTGCTGTAGCTGGTGGAGCTGCTGCCGGTGGTGAAGCTGCTGAAGAAAAAACTGAGTTTGATGTTATTTTAACTGATGCCGGTGCTAAGAAAATCGGTGTTATCAAAGCTGTTCGTGCACTTACTGGTTTAGGACTAAAAGAAGCAAAAGAAGCAACTGAAGCTTTACCATCTACAATCAAAGAGGGTGTGGATAAAGAAACTGCTGATGAAGCAAAAGCTGCTCTAGAAGAAGCTGGTGCAACTGTAGAAGTTAAATAATTTTCCCCCTTTAGGGGTACGCAGGTTTCCTGTGTTATCAATTATTTATTGAGGGCTTTGACCCTCAATTTTTGGGCGCTTTTGCAAGAAGATTTTGTCTCCTTGTAAAAGTGCCCTTATGTCGTTTATAAGCACTGTAAAATTCGAGCCCATTTGAAGAGCTCAAAAATCTATCTAGAGACGTCTAGATATGATATCGTTTAAATTTTATATAAAGAAAATTTAAACCCCTAATTAACACTTATCGAGGTTGCCTATGTTAAACACTTTATATTCCGGAAATCGTCTTCGTGTAGACTTCTCTAAAACTCCTCAGCAAATTGAAGTACCAAATTTACTTCAACTACAGCAAAGTTCATATGATACATTTTTAATGCTAGATGGAAAAGATAGAGCTGATAGCGGGATTGAAAAAGTATTCCAATCAGTTTTTCCTATTCATGATGCACAAAACAGACTAACTGTTGAGTATATCGGTTCTGAGGTTGGAAAACCAAAGTACACAGTTAGAGAATGTATGGAGCGTGGACTTACATACGCTGTATCACTTAGAATGAAAACGCGTCTTGTTCTTTGGGATAGAGATGAAAACACTAAAGAAAAGCTTGGTGTGAAAGATATTAAAGAACAAAGTATATTTGTTCGTGATATTCCACTAATGACTGAGCGAACTTCTTTTATCATCAATGGTGTTGAAAGAGTTGTGGTAAATCAACTTCACCGTTCACCTGGTGTAATATTTAAAGAAGAAGAATCAACTACAGCAGGCAATAAACTTATTTATACTGGCCAGATTATTCCTGATCGTGGTTCATGGTTATACTTCGAGTATGATCCTAAAGATATTCTTTATATGAGAATTAATAAACGTCGTAAAGTTCCTGTGACAATAATGTTTCGTGCTTTAGGATATTCTAAACAAGATATTTTAAAATTATTTTATCCAATTCAAACAGTTAAAATTTTTGACAATATGTTCTCAGTTGCATTTAATCAGTCTGATTATATCGGAAGACTGGGTTACGATTTATTAGACTTAGATTCAAATGTGCTAATCAATGTGGGAAAAAGACTTTCAGTGAAAAAAGGTCAAAAATTAATTGATGATGGTTTAAAAGAAGTTCAATACCCTATAGAAGTTCTTATTGAAAGATATTTGGCTGAACCGATTATTGATCCTGAGACTGGTGAAATTCTTTTTGACACTATGACTCATATTGATGAGACTAAATTAAAGAAAATGGCAGAGATCGGTGTCAAAGAATTTAAAATTGCAAATGACTTGGCTGAAGGTGTTGACAGTTCAGTTATTAATGCATTCAATGCAGATGCGGATTCATTAAAACTTCTTAAGCAAACTGAAGAGATAGAAGATGAGAATGATTTATCAGCAATCCGTATCTATAAAGTTATGAGACCGGGCGAACCTGTCACTAAAGATGCAGCAAAAGCTTTCGTAAATCAACTTTTCTTTGATCCTGAGAGATATGATTTAACTCGTGTTGGCCGTATGAAAATGAACCACAAACTTGGAATGGATATTCCTGAGTATGTGACTGTACTCACCCATGAAGATATTATTAAATCTGTAAAATACGTTATTAAAGTAAAAAATGGTCAAGGTCATCTTGATGATAGAGATCACTTGGGTAATCGTCGTATCAGATCTATTGGTGAATTGCTTGGAAATGAGTTGCATAACGGTCTTATCAAAATGCAAAAAGCGATTCGTGATAAATTATCAACTATGAGTGGTCCGATGGCAGAATTAATGCCACATGATTTAATTAATTCTAAAATGATCACTTCTACTATTATGGAATTCTTTTCAGGTGGACAATTATCACAGTTTATGGATCAAACAAATCCTTTATCTGAAGTAACACATAAGCGTCGTCTTTCTGCTCTTGGTGAAGGTGGTCTTGTAAAAGAGCGTGCAGGATTTGAAGTGCGTGACGTTCACCCGACTCACTATGGTAGAATTTGTCCGGTTGAAACTCCAGAGGGTCAAAATATTGGTCTTATTAACACTCTTGCTACGTACTCAAAAGTAAATGAGCATGGATTTATTGAGGCTCCTTATAAAATAGTAAAAGATGGAAAAGTAACAGATGAAATTGTATATCTGACTGCTACACAAGAAGAGGGTAAAAAAATTGCTGCAGCATCAAATAAGCTTGATGATAATGGACAATTTATAGAAGAACTTGTTACAACTAGAATGGATGGAGAGATTTTACTTCGTCCTGCACATGAGTCTGAATATGCTGACCTTTCTTCACATATGGTTGTGGGTGTTGCTGCTTCACTTATTCCTTTCTTGGAACATGATGATGCCAACCGTGCACTAATGGGTTCAAATATGCAACGTCAAGCTGTACCGCTTTTAAGACCGTATGCGCCTATGGTTGGAACTGGTGTTGAGAAACTTGTCGCACGTGATTCTTGGGAATGTGTAAAAGCCAAGCGTTCAGGTGTGATTGAAAAAGTTGATGGTAGACATATATATGTTATGGGTAGTGAAGATGGTGAAATCTACATAGACTACTATCCATTACAAAAAAATCTTAGAACAAATCAAAACACATCTTTTGCTCAAAAACCGATTGTTAAAGTTGGTGAAGAAGTACAAGCTGGACAAGTAATTGCTGATGGTCCAAATATGGATCAAGGCGAGTTAGCTCTTGGTGTAAATGCAATGGTTGCTTTCATGCCTTGGAATGGATACAACTTTGAGGATGCGATTGTAATTTCTGAAAGGTTAATCCGTAAAGATGCTTTCACATCTGTGCATATTTATGAAAAAGAACTTGAAGCCCGTGAACTTAAGCATGGCGTAGAAGAGATTACTCGTGATATTCCGAATGTTCGTGATGATGAGTTGGCACATCTTGATGATTCAGGAATTGTTAAAATCGGCACACACGTAAGTGGCGGTATGATCTTAGTTGGTAAAGTTTCTCCAAAAGGTGAAGTGAAACCTACTCCAGAAGAAAGACTGCTACGTGCTATTTTTGGTGAAAAAGCCGGTCATGTTGTAAACAAATCACTTTACTGTGCCCCATCTATGGAAGGTGTGGTTGTAGATGTTAAAATCTTTACAAAAAAAGGTTATGACAAAGATCCCCGTACACTAGAGCTTGAAAAAGAAGAACGTGATTACTTAGAGCGTGAGCACTATGACAGACTTCTTATGATAGATAAAGAAGAGATGCTAAGAGTCACTAAACTTTTAACAAAAGAGACTCTTTTAAATGACATCACCATTGCTGAGACCGATTATAAAAAAGGTGACACAATTGATGGTAAAGATTTAGTGGAAGTAAGCCGTTTTGCTATGAATGCCATAGTGAAATCATTCTCAGATGAGATTCAAGATGAGTATACAAAAACTAAAAATTATTTTCAAAAGCAAAAACGTGTTTTTAGAGATGAACATGAAGAGAAGCTTACTATTTTAGAAAAAGATGACATTCTTCCAAATGGTGTTGTTAAATATGTTAAAGTGTATATAGCTACAAAACGTCAACTTAAAGTTGGTGATAAAATGGCTGGTCGTCACGGAAATAAAGGTATCGTTTCTATCATAGTTCCTGAAGTTGATATGCCTTATATGGAAGATGGACGTTCAGTTGATGTTTGTCTAAATCCTCTAGGTGTTCCTTCACGTATGAATATTGGACAAATTTTAGAGATGCACCTTGGTATGGCTGGACGCGAACTTGCTAACCAAATCCAAGAAGAATTTGACTTAAAACAAGCTGATTTTATACAAAATTTACGTTCAAAAATGACAGCTATTGCTGATGTTGCCGGATTGATGAATGCAGCAAAAGTCATTGGTGAAATGAGTGATGAGAAATTCTTAGAATACGCGAGAGATTGGGCAAAAGGTGGTGTTAGATTTGCCACTCCGATTTTTGAGGGTGTGAATCAAGCAGAATTTGATAAATTATTTGAATTAGCTAAAATGGATCAAGATGGAAAAACTGTTGTTTACAACGGTTTGACTGGTGAAAAAATCAAAGAGCGTGTGAATGTGGGATATATGTATATTCTTAAACTTCATCACCTTGTTGATGAAAAAATTCACGCACGTTCCACTGGGCCATACTCACTTGTCACACAACAACCGGTTGGTGGTAAAGCGCTATTTGGTGGTCAAAGATTTGGAGAGATGGAAGTATGGGCTTTAGAAGCTTATGGAGCTTCTGCTGTTCTTAAAGAGATGTTAACTATCAAATCTGATGATGTAGATGGTCGTGTACGTGCTTATAAAGCAATTACAAAAGGCGAGTTAGTGCCAGCTTCAGGTATTCCTGAAACACTGTTTGTATTAACAAAAGAACTTCAAGCATTAGCACTTGATGTAGAGATTATGGACGAGGTTAAAGAGGATGAGTAAATTAGTACCAGTTGCAGTAACTGAAGAAAATAGACCACAAGATATTAAACAACTACAATTCCGTCTGGCATCACCTGATAAGGTGATGTCATGGAGTCATGGTGAAGTGAAAAAACCAGAAACTATTAACTACCGTACTTTAAAACCTGAACGTGATGGTCTCTTTTGTGCAAAAATTTTTGGTCCGGTTCGTGACTATGAGTGTCTTTGTGGAAAATATAAAAAGATGCGTTATAAGGGTGTTGTATGTGAGAAGTGTGGTGTTGAAGTAACTTCTACAAAAGTAAGACGTACTCGTATGGGTCATATTGAACTTGTAACTCCTGTCGCACATATTTGGTATGTTTCTTCATTACCATCACGTATCGGTACTTTACTTGGTATCAAAATGAAAGATCTTGAACGTGTGCTTTATTATGAAGCATACATTGTTGAAACTGGTGGTGAAGCATATTATGATGCAGAAGCAAAAACACCGGTGCTCCAGTATGATGTATTAAATGAAGAACAATACCGTACACTTGTTCAAAGATTTGGTGAACTAGGCTTTAAAGCCCGTATGGGTGGTGAAGTTATTCGTGATTTACTTGAGTCAATTGATTTAGTGGATTTATTCACCACTCTTAAAGATGCACTTGGCGAAACAAAATCTGAAGCGAAGAAAAAAACGATTAATAAACGTCTTAAAGTTATTGAATCATTTTTAAATTCTGGAAATAATCCAGCGTGGATGATGCTAACAGTTTTACCGGTTCTTCCACCAGATTTACGTCCACTTGTATCACTTGATGGGGGTAAATTCGCAGTTTCAGATGTAAATGATTTATACCGTCGTGTTATCAACCGTAACCAACGTCTTAAGCGTTTAGTGGAACTGGAAGCTCCTGAGATTATTGTACGTAATGAAAAACGTATGTTGCAAGAATCTGTTGATGCATTATTTGATAACGGTCGTCGTGCTAATGCTGTAAAAGGTGCTAACAAGCGTCCGCTTAAATCGCTTAGTGAAATTATTAAAGGGAAGCAAGGACGTTTTAGACAGAATCTTCTTGGGAAACGTGTTGACTTTTCTGGACGTTCTGTAATTGTTGTTGGACCGACTTTAAGAATGGATGAGTGTGGATTACCTAAGAAAATGGCTTTAGAGTTATTTAAACCACATTTGATTGCTAAACTTGAAGATAAAGGGTATGCAACCACGGTTAAAGCTGCTAAAAAAATGATAGAAGACAAAACAAATGAAGTTTGGGAATGTCTAGCTGAGATTGTTGATGGCTATCCGGTAATGCTTAACCGTGCACCGACACTTCATAAGCTTTCTATTCAAGCATTTCACCCTAAACTGATCGATGGTAAAGCGATTCAGCTTCACCCTCTAGTTTGTGCGGCATTTAATGCCGACTTCGATGGGGATCAAATGGCAGTTCACGTACCTTTATCTTCAGCTGCTATTGCTGAATGTAAAGTGCTTATGCTTGCATCTATGAATATTATGCTTCCTGCATCTGGTAAAGCGATTGCCACACCGTCTCAGGATATGGTTCTTGGACTTTATTACATCACTTTAGAAAAGAATGGTGTGAAGGGAAGCAATAAACTTTTCGCTAATGTAGATGAGATTAATATTGCACTAGAACATGATGCACTGGATTTACATGCAAAAATCCGTACACGTGTTGATGGAAGAATCATCCATACAACTGCAGGAAGAATGCTTCTTAAAGCAATTTTACCAGAATTTGTTCCTTCAGATTTATGGAACAGAGTTATGAAAAAGAAATATATAAATGAAGTGGTTGATTATGTTCAAAAGCATGGTGGTATTGGTATTACTGCCGGTTTCCTAGACCGTCTTAAAGATTTAGGTTTCAAACATGCAACAGAATCTGGTGTATCAATTTCTGCTGATGATATCCGTATACCAGATATGAAAGCAGCTAAGATCACTGATTCTAAAAATAGAGTTATTGAAATTCAAAAACAATACGAAGCCGGTCTTTTAACTGAACAAGAAAGATACAATAAAATTATTGATGTTTGGACAGATACAAATAATACTCTTGCAACTGAAATGATGAAGCTGGTTCAGACAGATAAAGATGGATTTAACTCTATTCATATGATGGCTGATTCTGGGGCTCGTGGTTCTGCTGCACAAATTAGGCAACTTGCCGGTATGCGTGGTCTTATGGCTAAACCATCTGGTGAAATTATTGAAACGCCGATTGTTTCTAACTTTAAAGAGGGTCTGAATGTAATTGAGTACTTTATTTCGACTCACGGTGCTCGTAAAGGTCTTGCCGATACAGCACTAAAAACTGCAAATGCGGGTTACCTTACCCGTAAGCTGGTTGACGTTGCTCAAAATGTTAAGATTGTTGAACATGATTGTCACACACATGAAGGTATTGAGATTTCAGATATATCTGATCAAAATACTTTAATTGAGTCTTTAGAAGATAGATTGAATGGTAGAGTTTTAGCAGATGATGTAATTGATCCTATCTCAAATGAAATTCTTTTTGCTGAGGGAACTTTACTTGATGAAGTTTCTGCAAAAGTAATTTCAGAAGCTGGAATTAAAACAGCATATATCAGAACACCGACCACTTGTAAAAGTCAAGAAGGTATCTGTGCATTATGTTATGGTGTGAATCTTGCGACTGGTCATATTGTTCGGACTGGTGAAGCTGTCGGTATTGTTGCTGCTCAATCTATTGGGGAGCCTGGTACTCAGCTGACACTTAGAACATTCCACGTTGGGGGAACTGCATCTTCCACTGCGCAAGAGCGTCAAGTTGTTGCTGAGAAAGAAGGTTTTATCCGTTACTATAACCTTAAAACATATGAGTCTAAAGAGGGAAAAAATATCGTTGCAAATCGTAGAAATGCAGCCGTATTATTAGTTGAACCAAAAATCAAAGCACCTTTTAAAGGAAAACTTGAAATTCAAACTATCCATGATGAAGTTTTAATCAGTGTTATCGGTAAAGAAACGGTTCGTTACACACTTCGTAAAAATGAGATTGCAAAACCTAATGAACTTGCCGGTGTTGGCGGACAGATTGATGGTAAGTACTATTTTCCATATGAGTCTGGTACAGAAGTAGCTGAAGACGAATCAATTGTAGAGACTATTAAAGATGGTTGGAATGTTCCAAGTAGAATTCCATATGCTTCTGAAGTTTCAGTTAAAGATGGTGCTCCAGTTACACAAAAGATTTTCGCTAAAGAAGAGGGTACAGTGAAGTACTTCTTACTTAAAGGTGATTTTTTAGAGAGATTTGAAGGCCTTAAAGCTGGGTACGAAGTGGTTGAAAAAGGTCTTTTTGCAACAGTTGTTGACAATAACAACCGTGAAGCAGTAAGACACTATATAGCACGTGGTTCAGTGATTGTTGTAGATGATGATGAAGCTGTGGATGCTTCATCACTTATAGCAAAACCATCAAGTGATGAGTCTGTTGTTATCGCTGAATGGGATCCGTACTCTAACCCTGTAATTTCTGAATCAGATGGTGTGGTACAGTTTGAAGATATTATCGTTGGGGCCACGGCTACTGAACAGCTAGATGAATTAACTGGGAAAACCCGTTTAATGATTAATGATCATATCCCAAGTGAATATAAACCGACGGTTGTAATTGCTACAACTGACGGTGAATTATTACGATATGCGATTGATTCTAAATCTTCATTATTTGTTGAAGACGGTGCTCCTGTTAAAATAGC
>JACNLH010000068.1:0-3855 GCA_014381585.1 Candidatus Sulfurimonas ponti | reverse complement strand
AAGATTCTTAAATCTGGGGATACTAAGTTTATAGAGGGTGATTTAATTTCTAAAGCTAAGTTTGCTCAAGAGAATGAAAAAATTATTCGTCTTGGCGGTCGTCCAGCAATTGCTGAGCCATTCTTGGTTGGTATCACCCGTGCTGCTGTATCTGCGGATTCTATTATCTCAGCTGCATCATTCCAAGATACAACTAAGGTATTGACTGAAGCTGCGGTTTCCGCAAAAGTTGATAATTTAACGAATCTTAAAGAGAATGTCATTATCGGTCGTACTATTCCTGTTGGAACCGGTATATATAAAGATCAAAACATAGTGTTTCACTCAGAAGAAGACTAAGGTTTTCTTCATTTAATTTATAACATGGGCAGAAGCCCATGTTATAATCGCTGTGCTTTGGAACTAAAACAAGTCCCTTTTAAGATCCAGATTTACTTTCTATAGAGTGACACTTTTTACTCAAATCCATTTTATTATTATTCAGACACCCTTAAATCAGCTAACTTTAATTACTTTTTCTGTATTATCTCGTGTCTATAATTCTCTAAAAAATTAGAGGATTAAATTCTACTGGAAAATTTAAGTAAAAAGGAATTGTATGCCTACAATCAATCAACTGATTCGTAATGAGCGTAAACGTGTGATTAAAAAATCAAAATCACCAGCGCTTGTTTCATGTCCACAGCGTCGTGGTGTATGTACTCGTGTTTATACGACTACACCAAAAAAACCTAACTCGGCTTTAAGAAAAGTTGCAAAAGTTAGATTAACATCTGGTTTTGAAGTAATTTCATATATCGGTGGAGAGGGTCATAACCTTCAAGAACACTCAATCGTACTTGTACGTGGTGGTCGTATTAAAGATTTACCTGGTGTTAAATATCACATCGTTCGTGGTGCTCTTGATACTGCCGGTGTTGCTAACCGTATGGTTGCTAGATCAAAATACGGTACTAAGCGTCCTAAAAAATAATTTAGTATTATTTTTTTAAACAAATATATTCAATAGCTACAGGATTAATCTTTAGTGATTAATTTTGAGTAAATTTGAAAACAAATTGAAGAAGAAGGAAAAATTAAATGAGAAGAAGAAAAGCTCCTACTCGTCCAGTTATGCCAGATCCAGTTTATGGAAGCAAAATGCTGACGAAATTTATAAATAAAGTAATGTTAGATGGTAAAAAATCTATCGCAGAAAAAATTATCTATAGTGCATTGGATATCATTAGCTCTAGAGGTGAAAAAACTGGTATAGATACATTTAATGAAGCTATTGAAAACATTAAACCTATTATAGAAGTTAAAAGTCGCCGTGTTGGTGGTGCTACTTATCAAGTTCCAGTAGAAGTACGCCCGGTACGTCAACAGTCTTTAGCTCTTAGATGGTTAATTGACGCTGCTCGTAAGAGAAATGAAAGAACTATGGCTGAGAGATTGGCCAATGAGTTCATGGAAGCTGCAACTGATAAAGGTTCTGCATTCAAGAAAAAAGAAGATACTTATAGAATGGCAGAAGCTAATAAAGCATTTGCTCATTATCGTTGGTAGGTTTCTACTTTTAACCTAAGGGAAGAAATTCCCTTAACTGTGTTAACACTGGGTTTTATTTAGCATAAAACTTAAATTTGCTAGCAAATTTTTAGTGTTAACAACTATAGTGATATGAAGCTCTTTTGTAAATAAATAATCTTTATTTATGAAAGAGCTTATCTCTCAATTAACTTTAAATAAGGTACTAAAAACATGGCAAGAAGTCACAAATTAGAAGATGTAAGAAATATTGGTATTGCTGCGCATATTGATGCGGGTAAAACTACTGCTACTGAAAGAATTTTATTCTATACAGGTGTTGAACATAAAATTGGTGAAGTACATGATGGTGCTGCCACTATGGACTGGATGGAACAAGAACAAGAAAGAGGTATTACGATTACTTCAGCTGCTACGACTTGTGAGTGGGCTGGTAAACAAATTAATATTATCGATACTCCGGGTCACGTTGACTTTACTATTGAAGTTGAACGTTCTATGCGTGTTCTTGATGGTGCTGTTTCAGTATTCTGTGCTGTTGGTGGTGTTCAACCTCAATCAGAAACAGTTTGGAGACAAAGAAATCGTTATAAAGTTCCATCAATCGTTTTTGTTAACAAAATGGATAGAACTGGTGCAGACTTTTATGAAGTTGAGAGTCAAATTCGTGACCGTCTAAAAGGTAATCCGGTTCCAATTCAGTTACCAATCGGTGCTGAAGCTGAATTTGACGGTGTTGTTGATCTTGTTAAAATGAAAGCGATTGTATGGGACAAAGATGCAGCAATGGGTTCAAATTACCATGTTGAAGAGATCTCTGCTGATATGCAAGAAAAAGCTGATGAATATAGAGAAAAATTACTTGAATCATTATCTGAAGTTGAAGGGAATGATGAGTTTGCAGAAAAGTTCTTAGATGGTGAAGAAATTTCAGAAGAAGAAATTTCAGCGGCTATCAAAGCAGCTACACTCGGTATGGCAATCGTTCCTATGACTTGTGGTACTGCATTTAAAAACAAAGGTATTCAAACTTTACTTGATGCAGTTGTTGCTTATTTACCAGCTCCAACAGAATGTGCTCCAATCACAGGTACTATGATGGATGATGAAGAAGTTCATGTTTCAGTTCCATCTACGAATGATGGTGATTTTGCAGCATTGGCATTTAAAATTATGACAGATCCATTTGTTGGAGTATTAACATTTGTTCGTGTGTACCGTGGTTCACTAGAAGCAGGTTCATTTGTTCACAATACGACAAAAGATAAAAAAGAAAGAATTGGTCGTATTGTTAAAATGCACGCTATTAAACGTGAAGAAGTGAAAGAGATTTATGCTGGTGAGATTGGTGCAGTTGTTGGTCTTAAAGCTACAACTACTGGTGATACTTTAACAATTGGTCAAAAAGTCGTTCTTGAACGTATGGATTTTCCAGAACCAGTTATCTCTGTTGCAGTTGAGCCAAAAACTAAAGCTGACCAAGAAAAAATGGGTATTGCTTTAAGTAAGCTTGCTGCTGAAGATCCATCTTTTAGAGTTGCAACTGATGAAGAAACAGGTCAAACTATTATCTCAGGAATGGGTGAGCTTCACCTTGAAATTCTTGTAGATAGAATGAAAAGAGAATTCTCTGTTGATGCTGAAGTCGGTGCTCCGCAAGTTTCTTACAGAGAGTCTATTAAAGATAAAGTGAACCAAGAATACAAATATGCTAAACAATCAGGTGGTCGTGGTGCATTCGGTCATGTTTACCTTACTGTTGCTCCAGGTGAAGCTGGTACTGGTTTTGTTTTCCATAATGAAATCAAAGGTGGATCTGTTCCTAAAGAGTATATTCCTGCAGTTGAGAAGGGTTGTAAAGAATCTATGTCAAATGGTGTACTTGCAGGTTATCCAATGGAAGATATGGATGTTACACTTTACGATGGTTCATACCATGATGTGGATTCAAATGAGATGGCATTTAAACTTGCTGCTTCAATGGGATTTAAAGAGGCATGTCGTAAAGCTAAACCTTCAATCTTAGAGCCAATGATGAAAGTTGAAGTTGAAGTTCCTGAAGATTATATGGGTGATGTTATCGGTGACCTTAACCGTCGTCGTGGACAAGTTAACAATATGGGTGACCGCTCAGGTAACAAAATTGTTGATGCATTTGTACCACTTGCTGAAATGTTCGGTTATTCAACTGACCTTCGTTCTGCAACGCAAGGACGTGCTACATATTCTATGGAATTCGATCATTATGAAGAGGTTCCAAGAAATGTTTCTGAAGAAATTCAGAAAAAGAGAAATGGTTAGTCTTTAATCTTTTCTTGATACTCC
>JACNLH010000159.1 GCA_014381585.1 Candidatus Sulfurimonas ponti | reverse complement strand
AAGTGAAGTTTCCCGGAAGATACACTATAGCAGAAGGTGAAAAACTCTCAAGCGTGCTTTCGCGTGCCGGTGGATTTACAAATCATGCTTTTTTAGAGGGAAGTGTATTCACAAGAGAAGAGGTGCGTCAATTGCAAGCCAAAAGATTAGAAGACAGCATTGCTAAGCTAAAAACAAAAGCACTGACAGTAGAAACGAGTGCCTCTGAAGCAAGTGAAGATGCAAAAGTGAAACAAGGTATGCTATTGGCAATCACTCAATTAGAAAAAGAAGCTTCTGCAAAAAAACCGATAGGGAGAGTGTCCTTAGAAATATATCATGATTTAAACAGATTTTCAAATTCAGTCTATAACCTAACACTGAAAAACCAAGATGCACTTTATGTGCCATCTATCAATGACACTGTTTCAGTGGTGGGTGAAGTGCTAAACCAGAACACATTTGTGTATGATGGTGAAAGTGATGCAAGAGACTATCTAGAAAAAGCAGGGGGGATTACAGAAACAGCAGAACCTGAACACATCTATATAGTAAAAGCAAACGGTGAGGCAAAAAGATTAGAAAACGATTACTTTTGGGGAAATTCAAATGATGTGTTTAAAGGCGATACAATCGTAGTTCCTATGAAACTTGACACTATTTCAGATGTTGCATTTGCAAAAGATGTCACATCTATACTCTATAACTTAGCAATCACTGCAGCATCACTAAAAACTGTAGGCGGTCTTTAGTATGAACAATACAAATCAAGATCTAGCTCAAGGCAACTATATAGAAGAAGATGAAATAGACCTCAGAGAGTTGTTTAACACTATTTTAAAGTACAAGTACAAAATAGCTGCTCTTTCTTTTGTGGTGGTGTTAGCTACACTTTATCATGTGCTTAGTATTCCCAACTCTTATAAATCTGAGGTTATTCTAGCCCCTCAAAGTGGTGGGAAATCATCAGGTGGCGGATTAGCCGGTTTAGCCAGTCTGGCTGGTGTCAGCTTAGGAGGATCAGAGGCTAAAGACCCATTCACTATAATGGAGGCAACTCTAAAAGACTATGAATTCCACAAATACATAATCAAAAAATACAATCTAATCGAAAAACTTGAAAATCCTCAAAACCTTGTGTTTGCTTTGGGTTTTGACGGTTTTTACACTAAGGCAGAAAAAAGTGATGAGGCAGTGGATCAAGAAGCAAGAATCTATGCAACTATAAAAAAGCTATCCACTGTTTTAAGTATAAGCGGCGATAAAAAGTCAGGTCTTATAACATTGAGTGCAGAACATATAGACAGATTTCTTGCTAAAGAATTAGTAGACATATATCTAAAAGAGCTTATCGAAAAAATCAAGTTTAACGATATGAAAGAGATAGATCAGCAGATTAAATACTATAACAAAGAGTTGATAAACACGCATGATGTGTCTTTAAAAGAACAACTGAGCACATCTCTATCGGCACTTATGCAAAAAAGAGTTTTTTCTCTTGCAAATGATTACTATTTTGTCTCAAAAATTATAGACAGCAGAGTGGCTTACATCAAAGAAAAAACAAAACCGAAGCGCGCTCTTATTTTAGTAGTCTCATTAGTAACATCATTAATTCTTGGTATCTTTATGGCCTTTTTCTTAGAGTTTATAAAAAGTAATAAAAATGATGAAAAAGAGTAAAGTATTTTGGGCTTTTTCAGCTCAAGTCTCTTTACTTTTGCTTCCTGCAACAGCTGCTAACAATGTAGCAAACTATGCAGGAAACACAGGTGTTTTTGAAACTCCAAATGCCAGAATCATGCCCGATTGGTCTATGAGAATGTTTATCAACCAAGATCAACCCTATACGTATTATGGATTCACAGGAACACCGCTTCCGATTCTTGAAGCAAATTTTCATATGAGCCAAATTGATGGAGTCGCCGGATTTAGTGATAGCTCCGGTTATGGTGACTACAAAGATAAATCAATAAGTTTTAAACTCCTTCTTCAAGAAGAACGGGAGTTTTTACCAAATGTGGTCTTTGGAGGAGAAGATGTCTGGGGGACTGGACTTTACACTTCAAAATATGTGGCTTTTGGAAAGCAGATAGGGTATTTTGATTTCACTTTAGGCTATGCAAAAGGAAGACTTGGCGGTCAGCAAGTGAGCTCAAACAGCAGTGCAAATAGCGGAAGTTCTGACAACACCGCATTTAACTTTATGAAAGACTTGGGTTGGGGAGGCGGTAAGCCTTTTGGAAGTGCTGTTTTTAATGCAACTCCGGACTTATCGTTGATGGCAGAATACTCAGCTATCGACTACAGTAAAGATAAAGTGAATCCATTTTTAAATGGTTCTCAGTATGATTTACCTGTATCAAAAATAAATTACGGAGCAAAATATTCACTAAGTGACAACTCAACTCTAAGCCTCTCACTTCAAAGAGGGAATCAAGTGGCATTTGGGTATTCTTACCAATTTGGTTTTTCAAGAAATGCAATGTTTCCAAGACTTCCTGATCCAAAATGGAAAGCCGATTCAAAGAAAAAAGTGGAATACTTATTTTTAGATGAAAAACAACTAAGTGAAAAGTTGGCAAATGAAATTGCAGCAGAAAAGATGTCAAATGTCCAAACCTCAGTACATGAAAACAAGATCTGGGCAGAATTTGACAATCCAAGATACAACAGTGACATAAAAGCAGCCGGAAGAGCAATCTCCACCATAGATGAAGTGATGCCGGACAACTATGACACTATATATGCGACCTTAAAGGTACAAAGTCTCCCTATTAAAACTTTCAAAGTAAATAGAAAAGAATACGATGCATTTGAAAATGCTAAAGTAAGTGAAAGCTACATGAAAGAAGCGCTGATTATTACAAACAGTGTAGAAAAAATGCATAAAGAATTTTCTGAAAATAAAAAAGATATTTACAAATCAAGCATCTATAATGAGAAAGATTTCAGTTATAGATTCAGTCCCGTGATTCAGAACTATTTGAATGCAAAGGACAAACCTTTTGCTACAAAAATTTCAGCAAAACTAAGTGTGAAACTCAATCCAACTAAAGGTTTATTTGCTGAAGCAACTATGCAGCATCCTATAGTTAATACAATCAAAGATATACAAAGCAACCCCCTTGAAGATGCAAAACTATCTATAAGATCTCAAATGTTGGATTATTATAAATATGATGACACCCAGCTAAAAAGACTAAGTGCCGGTTATATGTTTAGAAGCCCTTATGATAGTCTTGCAAAAGCTGAAATCGGTTACTTTGATTTTGCATTTGCAGGAGTTGATTTAGAATGGTATAAATCATTTTTCGATGATAGGTTCGGTGTTGGATTACAGTATCAAGATGTTTATAAAAGACCTGTTGATGATATGCTCAAAATTTATGATGACTTAAATTATCAGGCTAAGTTTTTAAATATCTACACTTTGTTATCCCAGAGATATGATTTACACTTAGGATTGAAAATCGGTCAGTTTTTAGCCGGCGACAAAGGTGTGAAAATCGAGATTGCAAGACATCATAAAGAGTTCTCGGTCGGTGCCTTTGCAACCTTTACAAACAGTGAAGAAGTTTTCAGCAGCAGCCAAAACAAAGGATATATTGACAAAGGTGTTTATCTAAGAGTTCCTCTGGAAGTTTTTACATTTAAAAATATAAAGACTATACTTAATTATGGGTTAAGTCCATGGACAAGAGATGTTGGAACTTATGCAACGGGTTCACATAGCTTGCACCCTATGAACAACAGTGAAAACAATATCCAAATAATGAAAAAAAACATTCAAAGATTTAAAGAATAAACGATAACTATACAAATATTAATTAAATCTATGATAAAGTAACATAAATTTT
>JACNLH010000018.1 GCA_014381585.1 Candidatus Sulfurimonas ponti | reverse complement strand
AAGCCTTGATGTGAAGCATTTTTACACATTTTTTGTGCAGCTTCATTTGGGATGCGCTTTACTTCAAAATTCATTTTCATAAGACGAGAGTATTCTTTTTTCTCTAAATCTTTAGCAATGTACAAAGTTTTTATCATCTGCGGATAGTTTTTTATTAAATAATATATTGGTTGTTTTGCATAAATTAACATAAAAGTATTCTAGCAAAAAAAAGTTAAAATGAGTTGATTTACAGCGCTTTATAAAGACAAGAGTCGGTTATAGCATTCTTTGGTGTTTTCCCCGGTGATTTTACAGATGAGTTTGGCTTGCACTTTCTTAGGTAAGTCAAGTGCTAAAATATCATTTTGACTCACAGCTGAAGTGCTTTGCGCGGTGGATGCCTTTATAACAACAACCCATTCACCTCTATAATTCCCATCTAAATTTTTAAATATTTCACCTGCTGTGCCATGAAGATATTTTTGGTATTTTTTTGTTAATTCTTTTGCTAAAAAGAGTTCTCGGGCAGGTTCTTCTTTTTCGATTTCAAGCAAAAGCTTATCTAGCCTGTGAGGAGACTCATAAAGTATAGTTGTGTAGCCATTATGAAGAGCTTGAAGCAAGCCTTCTGCTCTTGAAGTCCCCTTATGATCTAAAAATCCGAAAAACAGCATCTGCGTCTCAACAAATCCACTTGCAACAAAAGCTGTAAGAAGTGCATTAGCTCCGGGAAGCACGTCATACTCTATCTTGTTATCTATACAAAAACGAACTAAAACCTGTCCAGGATCACTTACGCCAGGCATCCCGGCATCACTGACATAAACAATATTTTGAAGAAATATAGACTTTTCTAATTTTTCAACAAAAGATTTTTCATTATGTGAATGCAGGGAGATAAATTCTTGATTTTCTTTAAAAACAGTGTTGTAACGTTCTTTTAAAATGTGGATGAGTTTTTTCGTAACGCGGGTGTCTTCGCAGAGGAGTATATCAGCATCTTTGAGAACTTCTATAGTTCTCAAAGAGATATCCCCGATATTTCCTATGGGAGTAGGAAGCAGGGATAGCAAGGCGGTGCTATTTTTTAGCGTAACGAGCGTTGAATTTCTCGATTCTACCAGCAGTATCCACCATTCTTTCACTACCTGTGAAGAAAGGGTGACACTCATTACAGATATCTATTCTAAGTGTGTCTTGAGCTGCTTTGTTCTCAAAGCTATTTCCACATGCACATGTTACAGTACAAGTTACAAATTCCGGGTGAAGTTCTTTTTTCATTATTTTGCCTTTTGTCACTCGTCAAAGTACGAATAACTATATATTTTTTAAATCCGTATGGGGGCAGATTTTTGTGAATGGGATTATATCTAAATAAACTTTAATTTACAATTTATATAAATTGTCTTTAGGAACTTAGCGCTTAGCGTAGACAATTTTGCTTTGCTAAATTGACGTTTTATAGCAGCACTTTACTTGCAACTGCTATTACCGCGCTCTCAGAACGAAGCACCATTGGCGTATCGAGTCTAAATACGTCTTTTTCTTTTAACAACTCTTTTTCTAACTTTGAAAACCCACCCTCACAACCGATTAGAATAGTGTTCACTTCACCATAATCATCTAAAGTTTTATCTGCAAAATCAAAAACCTTTGTTTGAGGAAACTCTTTTAAAAAATCACTTATATTTTTAAAGGTGTCAAACTCCATATAAGTGCTTCTTCCACATTGTTGCATTGAAGCCTCAAGTATTCTGTTAAAACGGTTCAAATCTATTTTAAAATTTTTTTGACTTCTTTCACATGAGATAAAGGAAATTTTTGCAACCCCTATTTCACTCAAACTTGGAAGTATTTTTTCAACTGATTTAGGATCGATAATACACCAGCCGATATGCAATGCTCTTTTTGATTGAAGCACACTCTCAGATGATTCGATATAACGCAGCTCAAGACTTCTGTTTTCTACACTTGTCACTTCATAGATAAATAATATATCCATATCTTGACGTGAGCGAAACTGTAACTTATCTCCAATTCCATGACGTCGTACTTTCACCAAATACTTAAACACTTCACCTTTAATGCTAAGTATTTCATTTGGAGTTTCATCAAGTAAAACATATATCAAATCAGCATCCAAATAGAGATACTTAAAGTTAATACAAGTTCCATAAAAAGAAAACTCGCAGCATCTATTTTAAATTTTTCTAAGGCATTTTCTTCTCTTATGTCGAGATATTTCAAAGCCTTTGCACGCTTTACTTCAAGATAGATAATCCCGATAGAAAAGACTATCATTAAAATATTTTCGACCGAAAATGCCAAATGTTTTGCCGCCATCATAACGACACCGGTGAAAATCACAACCCCGATGGGGATATGAGCAACAGGGGTATAAAGACTCATTTGACGTTTATAGTCATTTATGTTTTTCGCTTTTTTCAACATCATACTATTTATAAAAATAACAACTAAAATCCCCAACACCCCGTAGTAATGTGTTACAATACTCATATCATACATTTCATTCATAATGAAATATTACTATAATAATCTTACAGGATGCAAGAATGGCAATAAAAGTAGAAGATGCCTTAGAACTAATTTACAAAAATGTACGCCCGACAAAAATCAAGATTCTTCCAATTGAGCAATCACTCGGTCTTGTTTTGGCAGAAGATATAATAGCTGTGCATAATCTACCACCCTTTGATAATTCCGCGATGGATGGATATGCGGTTAAATTAGAAGATGCCGGCAAAACTGTGAAAGTTGAGCACACTATTTTTGCCGGCGATAATTCAAATGAAGTTTTATACGCAGGCAATGCTATAAAAATTATGACCGGTGCGAGAATCCCTGAGGGTTGTGAATGTATTGTCCCGGTTGAAGATACACAAGATTCTAAAAACGGTGTCATTCTTCCCGATGATTTAGTGCAATCACGACATATCAGATTTGCCGGTGAAGATATAAAATGCTGTGAACTTCTTTTAAAAAAAGGTAAAAGGCTTTTTGCGCACCAAATCACACTTTTAGCCTCTCAAGGCATCAGTCATGTAAAAGTGCATAAAAAACCTCGTATAGCGCTGTTTGCATCAGGAAGTGAGCTTAAAATGCACTTTGAATCTCTAGAACCGCATCAACTCTACAATACAAACACTCCTACCTTTTATTCACGTTCTCTTGAACTTGGATGCGATGTTGATTTTGTAGGCACTGCTATTGACACCTTGGATGATATTAAAGAGCATATTAAAAATGCCCTGGACAGCAATCTTATTATCACAAGCGGCGGAGTGAGTGTCGGCGATGCGGATTATACAAAAGAAGCGTTTCATGCATTTGGTTACGACATCTTTTTTGATAAGATAGAAATTAAACCCGGAAAACCGACGACAGTTGGAAAGATAGGTGAAACCATGATTTTAAACCTTCCCGGCAATCCGCTTGCCGCCGCACTCAACTTTGAACTTTTTGGCAGCAGCATCATACATGCACTCAGCGGAGATGTGTCAAAATATTTAACAGCTATAAAAGCAAAGATGAAAGTCGACTATATATTCAAGCCCGGGAGAAGAGCTCTTATTCCGGGTTATTTTGACGGTGAAACATTCAACCCTTGTGAAAAATTTGCTCCGGGGATGGTTTCACCGCTTGCGCAATCCAATGCATATATTATGATTAGTGAAAACTGTTCGAGCTTAAAAATCGGCGACGAGGTGAAGGTTATCCCAACAAGATTTATTTTCACGTCTTGTAAAAATAAAGGTTTAGTAAGCGGAGGAATTAAACCCTAGAAAGTATGTGACTAAACACTATCTGGGTTAATAAAACTTTCTCCATTTTTGAGCTTCTCAAAAAGCTC
>JACNLH010000019.1 GCA_014381585.1 Candidatus Sulfurimonas ponti | reverse complement strand
TAACATAGATTATCATTTACTCATTACAATATTATTACATATTATGCTAATTATAAGTATTTTTATTTGATTGAATTTTAATCATCTCGATAGTAGGCATAATCATGATAAAATACTATCAAGGACTGAGAATGAATGAAGAAGTGGATTTTGATTTTAATGAGATCTTAGAAGAATTTAGAAATGGTAAAAAACTTACAGGTTTAGACAATCATGTCTAGAAAAAAACTTACATTGTTGAAACTTTGATATAATTTTTATAAATTAAAATAATGTAAGGCAAGGTGTAATGAAACAAAATATCATTATCAGTATAGTTATATTTTGCCTTTCAAGTGTAAATGTATTTGCACTTAACAACTTTGTAAAAGAACAAAAAAGTAATCATCATGAGTTTTGTTCAGTTCTTGCACATGAACATAGTCATATTCATCATGGAGTTCAACATTCTCATGGACATGTCCATAAACTTAATCTTGTAGATTTTCACTCTCTTGATACGCAGTTGATTTTTACACAGAAACTTGACAGTGATAGACCGATTGTTTTAAAACAATGGCGTATAGAGTCTTATCCCACGAAGTTATTCAGACCTCCAATCTCTTAATTAATATTCTCAACAATCAGTAAAACAACAAAAAATTTCAGAAGGATATTTAATGAAGACATTCCTAATAATGGGTGCTTTACTTCTGCTGAATAGTGCAACATATGCACATGGAATTTCAGCAGAAGATATACAAGCAATGCTTGATGGAGGCAATTTACGCTACATCTGGCTAGGTGCAACACATATGCTAACGGGATACGACCATTTACTTTTTCTATTTGGTGTTGTGTTCTTTCTTAAGACTGTAAAAGATATTGTAACGTTTGTCTCAATATTTACACTTGGGCACAGTATCACTCTTATCTTTGCAACTTTTATGGGTATCAATGCAAATTATTACCTTATAGACGCAGTGATTGCGCTGAGTGTGATTTACAAGGCATTTGACAATAATAAAGGCTTTGAGAATTATTTACATATGAAGTCTCCAAACTTATTATGGATGGTGTTGATTTTTGGTCTTATCCATGGGTTTGGTCTTTCAACAAGACTGCAACAACTTCCATTGGGCGAAGATGATTTTGAGATGCTGATGCGTATCATCTCATTTAATATTGGTGTAGAAGTTGGACAAGTGCTTGCCCTGATCCCAATGTTGCTTATACTCTCAATATGGCGCAATACAAAATCATTTATGCAACACAGCAAAGTTGCCAATCATGCATTGATGTTTGTAGGTTTTATGTTGCTTTTAATGCAACTACATGGATATTTACATACAACAAACGAAGAAGAGTTTGGGTTTAATAAAGATGCCCACACACATATTCATATGGATATGGAAGCCAAAAAGGCTGAACAATATACACATGGTTCATTATAAACAAGGAGAACAAAATGAAAAAAATTATTACAAGTGTTGCAATGGCAACTTTTTTAGCATTAGGAATCAACCCTCTATATGCAGGCTCAGGACATAGTCATGGAGACCATGGTGATGGTCATGGACACTCAAAGGTTAAAGAAGCACAAGCAAAGCAAATTGCTATGAAACAATTAAACAGTTATGTATCTCACGGAAAACTTGATAAAAGCTGGAAGCATACTCCACTTAAAAGTGTAGAGCAGAAGATGTTTCATGGGAAGCTTGAATGGGTATTTACATTTAATAACCCTAATGAAGTAAAAACTAAGAACAAAAATCTTTATATATTTGTCAATCAATATGGGAAGATGACAGGTGCTAATTTTACAGGAAAATAGCTATTCAACCTCTTTTACGATTATTAATCTCTGTAGATAAATGAGATTCTATTTCAGCTTCAAGAACTGCTTCAGTAAGTTGTTTCATAAGTCATTCCTTTAGAATTTAATACTCTATCGGTCTGACAAAAAGTTTTGAACACTCCCCTTTATTTAGCTTCTAAGCGTGTAATTTCCGCTTTAATCTCTTCAAGCATTCTTCTTACACCATCTAGAGAATCTATTTCATCTATTTTTCTCATTTGATCTGTCTGTTTCTTTTGTGAATCAATTTTTCTTTGTTGTTCAAGTTTTTTGGATATCTCGAGACGTCTTTTTTTATTGCGTTTTTCTATCCTTTGCAGACGTCTTTTTTCTTCTTGCTGTTTCATTATCTGAAATTGTTTTTGTTTTCTAATCTCATTAATCTCTTCTAATGCTTGCATATCTGCAAGACGCTTACTTCTCTCTATGCGTTTATTTTTTTGTATTTGCAGTTGAAGCTTAAAATCTTTTTCTTCTTTCATGGGTCTGTCTTTTTCATAACTTAGATCTGAATCTTCACCTATTCCCAAGGCACTGTAAGTGTTCACATAGCTCTTTTGCATATCTGCGTAAGCAAAAGAGTGTTTTAGCCTTGCCAAGAAATAGTTGAATTTTTCTTTCATGATGATAAGTTTATTTTTGGCATTTGAAGCGTAAGCAAGGACTGTTTGTTCATAAATTTCTTCAGAAAGATCGAGATACTCTTTGGATAATTTATAGGCATTGACACTTTGCTTATACTCAAGGAGGGAGTGATCAACTTCAGTGAGCACATCAAGATAAAGCTCTTTTTTACGCTTCACTTCTGAGGCTCCCTCTTTAGGTTTATATTCTAAGATTTCCAGTCTGTTTTCTAGGGCTATCTTTTGCATAGTGGAGAGTTTAAATGGAAGTCTTGGAATCGGATAGCTGTTTTGGATTGTTTGGCTTGATCCAAATTCTGTGTCAGATTTTAAATCAATGAGCATTTTTTGTATAAGATTCAAGTCAGTTAAGATATCTAAAAGTTCTCTGTCATAATTCAGTGCTTCTATGGAGGACTTAAATTTTAGTTCTTTTATCTTGTCTGAGTCGCTTAAAGCTGAGCGAACCTCTATAAGCAGCGGAGGGATTCGCTCAAGTAAGTCTTCTGAGTCTATAGCTTGATAATATGCCTTTTTCACTTTTTGGATTTGAAGTGTCTCGTAGTCTGTTAGGGGGCTTTTATGTTCACTCAGCTCTGTTTTTGGAGTCTTAAGAGTTCCTTCTTCTTTTATAGACTGAGGAGATGCAGAACATCCCATAAAAATTAAAATAAATAAAAACACCAAGAACTTTGTAAAATGTAAATGCACCAATATCCCTTGTTATGCAACTATAGAGAGTCTCTAAGTGTTGATAAAAAAGCAAATACCGGTCCATCACCATGCTTAGTGCAAATACCAGAGCAATCTAGTATCTATGGTTGTAAGCATAGCTGTTGTGCTTATGTCCTCTGTTTGAATCATATCTGTTATGATGTCTGTCATGCTTAGAATAACGGTGATGACTTTTGTGATGAGAGTTATAGTGTCTCTCTTGTCTTACATGTCTACGTTCTTCTTTTCTAATGTGTTTTTTATACGCTTTTCTTTCATGATGCGTGTCTACATAGACTCTTTTTGTATGAGGTATGTTACTCACGTGAACATTGTTAGAATGTAAAACAGTTGCGACCACTGCACCAACACCAAGACCTAGTAAAAGGTTTCTTTCACTTTTTCCAAATGCATACGATTGTGAGACAAGTAAAAGACTTGCTATTAAGATTTTTATAGTTTTCATTTTGAACTCCTTCAAGTTATGTATGAAAATTATAGAATCTTATTGTGTAGTGATTGTGAAACTCTTGTAGATGGTGGTATTTTACACTATACTACGAAAAAGGAGTTTCAATGGGCTTAATATATGCAGAACAAGTGGAGTATATGAGTGTCGATGCAATGCAAGAAACACATGAAAATGAGATTAAGATTTTAAATGAGATTGAAAAACTTGCTACAAATTATCTGGTGCGTAAAACACACAAGGAGGAACT
>JACNLH010000070.1 GCA_014381585.1 Candidatus Sulfurimonas ponti | reverse complement strand
GCTATCGCTTTTATACTTGTAAATTCAGGCAACCATAACGTGGTGAAACTGGACAACTAATGTTACTTTAAATAATAACTCTGAGTTAGAAATTAGTGCTGGAGGCAATGCTGCTACAAAAACATTTGATTTTGGTGTAGAAAATGCAGGTAAAGCAATCACTGTTACATTTGTAACTAATATTCGTGCTAATAGATGGGATGATGGAGTTGATACTTTTAGGGTTACGGCAAACGGAGTAGAGAAATTTTCTTCTTCTAGTGAAGCTGTTTTAGATAATTGGAATAATACACATAGTTTCACAGCAATTTTAGATGCAAATGGTCAAGTTATTATTAATATGGAAAATAATAGTGATAATGATGGTAATCAAAATGAATATGTAAGAATTGATGATTTTAGCATTTCATACAATGGTTCTGATATATATGAGTATCCTATAACACTTAATTCAAGTCTTACAGATTTAAGTGAAAAATTATCTGATATAACATTGACAAACTTACCTGCTGGAACAAGTTTAAAAGACTCTGGCGGTAATACTATTGCTCCAAATGCAGACGGAAGCTATACCGTTGTTACAGATGATACAGTTGGGGATGCAACAGTTACACTGGTTTCGCCAACTAGCTTAACAGCAGCAGAGACAGGAACAATCACGGCTTCAGTTGAATCAATCGCAAACTCAGGAGATATTGCTAAAACAACTCTTGGCGGATCTGGCGATGATCTTATCGCTTTTGAAGCTGGCGATTCAGTAGATGGCGGTGCAGGAAATGATACGCTTACATTTGGTGGTGCAATTAACTTAGATTTCTCAGATGCTAATATGGCAAATATTTCAAACATTGAGAAAATTGATTTATCAGCCGGTGATCATGAGATCACTTTATCTCTGAGTGATGTGTTAGACATGACTGATCCTGCTCATAATCTAGTGATTACGGGTGATACAAATGACACGCTTCATTTTAGTAACGATCTTGCCGGTTCTGGCTGGGCTCAAACAAATGATGGGGCTGAAAGTAATGGTGATGGAACAGCAACATATAGTTATTCAGACGGTAGTGATACTTTAACATTAACAGTTGATGAAAATATCCAAAACACAGGACTATAAAAGTCAACAAATAGCTCAAAGATTTTTGGGCTATTCTTAAAAAAATAGCAATCTGTCATACTTTTTAAACTTGAATGTTTTTTAGGTTATATTTTTACTCTTAGGAGTGATTATGAGAGATTTTAGTGCTATTTTAAAAGAGTTGAAACTCCATTTAGCAAAGGGTGGTGAAAATACAAAAGTGTATGATAAAGAGGTGGCAGAGGCACTTGGGATTTCACCTATAAATTTGGCGACTTTAAAGAAAAGAAACTCCATCCCCTTTGAGCGTATTTTAAACTTTTGCTATAAAGAAGAGCTTTGCTGCAGTGAGATTTTTTTTGATTAAATCTTCATCTGAACAGTTCTTTTAGTGGCTTCAAAAAGTTCAGTGGCTTTTTGCACTATGGGGTCGTTTAGAATGTCTTCACCGTCTATTTCTTTTGCTGGATTAGTGTCCCCTGCACATCCACTCACACAACTTCCACTTCCTCCGATTTCTGCTTCTTCTATCATTGAAGCCGGTTCTTGGACTACTTGTTCTTTTTGGACAACTTCACGAACTTTGGTGCAGGCCATAGATTTTATCTTTGTATTAAAGCCATAGATTTCACGTACGAGTTGTTTTATAGCTGCATAACCATGAGTAAGAGCCTTTTTCTCTTCATCATTCACACAACTCTCCCAAGTGAGAACATTCTCTTCATAAGAGATGAAACTGATTGCATTTTCAAACACTTCACCGAGTTCATGACTTCTGTCTTTTATCTTTGCGATTAAGTCTTGAAATTCTTTGTTCACTTTTATTTGCACCGGTGCAGGCTCTATAAGTTCTTGAACTTGTTGCCCATTTTCTGTAAGCGCTGCTGTATTCACCTCTATAGAAACAGGTGCAACAGAAATCGGTTCAGGCATCTCCGGTGAAGAAGATTGTATCTTTATCGTGGAGAGTTCAGGTCGAGGTATCTCTTTTTGAAGAGATTCTATCATCTGGTCTATCTCTTTTATACGAAGAGCTTCCATCATTTTAAAAAAGATTAAAGAGAGTACAAAAGAACCGTCTGCATTGATGTTGAAAAGGTATTTTGCATCGGAGAGAATTCTAAAAAATCTATCGAGCACGAGAGTGGAAAAAAGTGCATCTTGGTTGTACATTTTGTCTTTAAGATAGGCTATAAGCTCATCAACAACCATTTCGGCTTCATAATCTTCAAGCATTTTTGTATGTGCAACAACTTGAGCATAATCTTTGGCAAAAACAGAGTTGAAAATATCTGTGATGCATTTTGGATCAACCAGACCGAGCATATCTGTGACAGTGGTGACATCGACATGGTTTTTAGAATAGATGATAGCCTGATCCAGCAAAGTCAAAGTGTCACGTAAACTTCCGCTTCCGCTACGTGCGAGTATCTCTAAAGCGTCCATCTCAAAAGACACATTCTCAAGATTTAAAATATGTGCCAAATGGTCTATGATCTTATTTGTGGCAATGGACTTAAATCTAAAGTGTTGTGTACGGCTGAGGATGGTGGCCGGAAGTTTCAGCGGATCTGTGGTGGCTAAAATAAACTTAACATAGGCAGGAGGTTCTTCAAGTGTTTTTAAAAGTGCGTTGAATGCGGGAGCGGTGAGCATGTGCACTTCATCTATGATAAAAATCTTATAGCGTGCGACAGCCGGTTTATATTTTGTTTGTTCGACTAAATCACGGATATCGTCTATCCCGCGATTAGACGCCCCATCCATCTCTATGATATCCATATGACGGCTCTCTACAGCCATAGTGCAGTTAGAACATTCGCCGCAAGGATGATGGCTCATTCCCTCTTCACAGATAAGGGCTTTGGCAAAGATACGCGCAGTTGAAGTTTTTCCACTTCCGCGAAGACCTGAAAAAAGATAGGCATGTGAGAGTCTGTTTGAATCAAGTGAAAGTGAAAGTGTTTGGGCAATAGTTTCTTGACCTATGAGCTCATCAAAGTTTGAAGGACGGTATTTTCTAGCTAAAACTTGAGAAGATTCTTTCACTGTATTGCTCCACTTTTAAGTAAGTGGATTTTAGCATTTTAAGTGTTAAAGTATTATCAAAAGGGAAAAATAATATTTAGAATGTGGGACAAATATCATAAAAAAGTGATATAATATAGTGTAAACTTATAACAGAAGGTGGGTGCATGTTGAGTGGAAGGAGTTCTAATTTTGAAATAGATATTGACACCATACCTATGAATGTGGCAGTTTACAGGTATGAAGAGGATGATTTTATTTTTGTTGATTTTAACTCTATGGCTCAAAAGACAGAGAAAATCACTAAAGATGAACTCATCGGAAAGAAAGTCACAGAAGTGTTTCCCGGTGTAAGGGAGCTTGGGCTTTTTGATGTATTGATTCGTGTGTATGAAAATAGTGCTGCAGAAGAGGTGGACTTTGGTTATTATGAAGATGAGCGAACCAAAGGCTGGAGAGAAAATAGGGTGAGCAAACTTCCAAATGGAGATATCATAGTATTTTACAGTGATTTGACTGCACGTAAAGAAAAGGAAGATAAGCTTAAATCATTCGGACGTATTATTGATAACAGCATTAATGAAGTGTATATATCTGATATTGACACTTTTAAGTTTAGTTATATAAATAAAGAAGCAGAAAAAAATATAGGCTACACACTTCAAGAGATGCAAGATATGACGCCTGTGGATATCAAACCCGACTATGATATGCACAGTTTAAAAAAATTAATTGAACCTATTATTAATGGCAAGGAGAAATCTTTACTTGTTGAGACTGTTCATCAAAGAAAAGATGGCAGTTTATATTATGCTGAGATTCGTTTAGAAATTATGACCATAGATAATAAAAATCAATTTGTAGTTTTTGCAAATGATATATCAGATAGAAAAAAGGCTCAACTACAGCTTCAAGAGAGTGAAGAGAAGTTCAGAGTCATAGCTGAGAATTCTGTGATGGGCATCTTTATTTATCAAGAGACTATTGTCTATGCAAATAAGGCTTTAGAAGAAATAAGTGAGTATGAGAGCGAAGAACTTCACACTATGAAACCATGGAAATATATTCAAGAATCCTATAAAGAAAAACTCAAGGAGATCAGTGTGAAGCGTTTGAGCGGTCAAAGTTTTCCACAAGAGTACAATGATATAGAGATAGTCACTAAATCCGGAAAGAAAAAGATTGTACGCGTTTCAACGCAAACTATTAAATATAAAGGTGAATATGCCGGCTTAGGCACTGTTGTGGACGTTACGGATATTATACAAACAAAACAACAACTCAAACTTTTAGCACAAGCAGTTGAGCAGATGGATGAGATGGTCCGTATAACAGACAAAGATGGGATAATCAGCTATGTGAATGAAGCGCTCATCTCTCATGCAGGTTATAAGCGTGCAGAATTGATTGATAAAAAAATAAGTATGTTTAAATCAGGTAAACACGATAAAGCTTTTTACAAAAATTTATGGGACACGATATTGTCCGGAGATACGTTTAAAGATGTTTTTATCAACAGAAAAAAAGATAAAAGTCTTTTTTATGAAGAAGAAACAATAACTCCAATCATGGATGAAAATAATCAAGTGCAGCATTTTGTTGCAACGAGCCATGATATCACCAAGCGTGTTCAAATGGAAAAAGAGTTGCACAAATTAGCAACAATAGACTCTCTCACTTGCACATACAATCGCCATAAGATCACCGAAGAATTAGAGATTGAGATTGCAAGAGTGAGTCGTTATGATGGTGTTTTTTCTATCATGATGTTTGATATTGATCATTTCAAAAAAATAAATGACACCTATGGGCATGATGTCGGAGACAGTGTTTTGATAGAATTATGTGATCTTGTATCAAAACTTATACGCGAAAGTGACCGTTTTGGGCGATGGGGCGGAGAGGAGTTTATGATTATATCTCCAAATATTGAAAAAGAAAAAGTCATTTTGTTGGCAAATAAATTAAAAGAAGCAATTGCCACACACATTTTTAAGGATGTTAAACAAGTTACAGTGAGTGTCGGTGTCACATGCTATGCTAAAGGTGATAGCAAGGAGAGCATTTTAAAACGGGCAGATGACTTGCTTTATGCAGCTAAAGATGCTGGTCGAAACACTGTGATTTATGGCTAGTTTAGCTATCTAACCATTTTTTTGCAAGAGCTTTGAGTGCATCTGGGTTTTCCGAAGCAAAAAATTTCATCTTTGGGTTATCGAATTTTTCTTTAAATGTAAACTCGTTTTCAAGGTACTCCACAATAGCTTCACCGGAGTGAATAAGCTTTGTATCTTCACCAAAATAGTTTTGAAGTGCATCTGAAATCAATGGAAAATGTGTGCATCCCAATATAACGGCATCCGGTGAAGTTATCTCTTTAAAGTAGTGTGTGAAGGTGGATTGAAGGATTGGGCCGTCATAAATCTCTTCTTCAACTATCGGGACAAAAAGTCCAGTGGCTTTTGTTTGAAGGTTTTTAAATCCAAGAGAGTGCAGTCTAAGCTCATATGCTTTTGACTTGATAGTGGCTTTTGTACCAAGAACCAAAATATTTGCATTTTTATCTTCAAGTGTATTGGATGCAGCCATTGCACCAGCTTCCACAACCCCATAGATTGGACACGAAGAAATTTCTCTCATCTCATTCAAGGCATAGGCACTGACAGTGTTGCAAGCAACTATGATAAGGTCAAGTTCAAAGTTTTTGAAAAATTCCACAGCTTCAAGACCGTAGCGGATGATAGTGTTTTTGTCTTTGATTCCATAGGGGACACGGGCAGTGTCCCCATAGTAGATAATCTCTTCGAAGAGTTGATGTTCTAGCAATGATTTTACAACAGTTAAACCGCCAATTCCAGAATCAAATACACCGACTTTCATTAATAATCCTTGTCTATCCTCAAAATGTTTACATTTTGTAGCTTTAGGGGGTTGTAGGGACTGATGTCCCTGCTAGTATAATGGACTTTGTCCATTAACGTATATATTTAGCTATCTGCATTCATGCTGTCTAGGAATTCGTCATTAGTGGCATTTTTCCCCATAGTGTTGTAGATAAATTGAAGTGCTTTGATTTCATTGTCTTGTTTATGAAGCATTTGACGTAAGATAAACACTTTTTGTAAGTTCTCTTTACCGATAAGTAAGTCATCTTTACGCGTTCCTGATTTAAGGATGTCGATAGCAGGAAAGATTCTTCTGTCTGCGATTTTTCTATCAAGAACAACTTCCATGTTTCCGGTTCCCTTAAACTCTTCAAAGATAACTTCATCCATACGGCTTCCGGTATCTACAAGTGCAGTTGCGATAATAGTTAAACTTCCGCCATTTTCAATATTTCTAGCAGCTCCAAAGAATCTTTTTGGACGGTGAAGTGCATTTGCATCCACACCGCCCGAGAGCACTTTACCGCTTGAAGGTGTCACAGTGTTATATGCACGTGCAAGACGAGTGATTGAGTCAAGAAGGATGACAACGTCACGACCGATCTCAACACGGCGTTTTGCTTTTTCTATAACCATCTCAGCCACTTTCACATGGTTTTTTGCAGGCATATCAAAAGTGGAACTATACACTTCACCTTTAACGCTACGCTCCATATCTGTAACCTCTTCAGGTCTCTCATCGACCAGTAAAACCATTAAGTCAATATCTGGTGAATTAGTTGAAATACCATGAGCAATCTCTTTTAAAAGCTCAGTTTTACCAGACCTTGGAGGTGCAACAATCAAACCGCGCTGACCTTTACCAATAGGTGAAAACAGATCCAGCATACGACCGGTTAAGTGTTTTTCTTTGTATTCTAGTTTGATTTTCTCAAGAGGATAAAGAGGAGTGAGGTTTTCAAATAAAGGACGTTTTTTACTCTCTTCAGGCGGAAGTGAGTTAACAGCCTCTATCTTGATAAGAGCATAGTAGCGCTCTTGATCTTTTGGTGGACGGACCTGACCGGTTACAACATCTCCGTTTCTAAGTGCAAATCTTTTTATCTGAGTGTTTGAAACGTAAGCATCATTTATACTTTCATTAAATGATTTATCGATAGAACGGATAAAACCATAACCATCTTGCATAATTTCTAAGATACCGGAGAAAAGGATAAAACCGCCTTGAGCAGTTTGTGCTTTTAAGATTTCAAAGATAATATCTTGACGTTTAAGTTCATTTGGCTGTTCAACATTCAGCTCTGTTGCCATAGCTACAAGCACTTCAATGTTTTGAGTGCGAAGCTCTTCTATAGTTGCACCTTTAACCGGTGTATGAGAACGACTTTTACTAGCGGCTTTGTTATTGGGTTTTGTTGTCTTGCGGGGTTGTTGTGAATTGTTTTCACTCATAAAGTAAGTACCTTAAAGTTTTGGGATTTGTCTGGTGAAGAAGTTTTGGATGTTTTAGTTAACACTCGTTTAATCCCGTAATTTTACACTAATACGCTCTTTTAGTCAAGTATGCTATTTTCACTAGATTTCAAGGCTGGAGATTCCATCCACAACAGTGGAGATATTCACTTTTGCTTCAGCGAGTGTTTTTTGTGTGCGTTCTGCAAGTTTTCTCACTTCATCGGCCACAACTGCAAAGCCTCGTCCATGTTCACCTGCACGTGCTGCTTCTATGGCAGCATTGAGAGCAAGAAGATTGGTTTGATCAGCGATATCTGAGATAGTGTCCAGCACATTAAAAATATCTTGACTTTGGTGCTGAAGACTT
This sequence comes from Candidatus Sulfurimonas ponti, assembly GCA_014381585.1. GTDB lineage: Bacteria > Campylobacterota > Campylobacteria > Campylobacterales > Sulfurimonadaceae > Sulfurimonas > Sulfurimonas ponti. The sequence goes on along the minus strand of JACNLH010000070.1, from coordinate 12,911 downwards.
GTTAAGTCGCTATTGAAGAGTTGTGCTTTTTCATCATCCATATCTTGAGCCAGGATTTGTTTGTTTAGCATTTGTGTTTTTTCTTCGATGATTTTTATATTTGTTTGAAGTTGCTCTTGCAAAGAGTGAGCATTTTTTTCTAAGGCAGAGAGTTTTGTTTGTAAGTTTTCATTTTCCTGTATCAGGGCATTGTTTTTTGAATCAGTTTCTTCTTTGTATTTTACAGATGCAGTTTCTAAAGAATCTTTTGCATTTTGTAAAGCTTTCACTTCGTGTTTATAATTTGAATTTTCAGTTTCTATTGTCTGAATCTCTGATTTTAATATATCAATTTCCTTGTTATCTGAAGTGATGGGTTTCCTAAACATATAGTATCCCATACCGACACCGACAAATAAGGCAAGTGTTAAATAAATAACATTTAAAAGTGTTGATGGAGATTGAGCAAGTGAAGCTTCTAAATTTTTTTCTTGTATGAGCTGTGCACCATCTGTTTTCATATCTAAGTAGAGTTCTCTTATAGTTTCTATTTGAAGCGAACTTAGTTGTTCGTTGTTCTCATGAATCTCAGCAAGAGTCCTTAATGTTCTTTCTTCCAATGCATCAAGGTCATTCATCTTGGTTATATCAACTGAAAGTGATGTGGTGATTTTTTCATGCGTTAAGAGAACAAGATAAAAAAGCTTCACCTTTTCTTCGGGACTGAGACTAGGGGATGCTCTGTCTAGTTCAGAGTTTAGGAGTGCATAGTTGTGCTCTAAAGAGGATGCGAAAATGTGTAAGGATAATGCCAGTAATAAAAAAAATGTTTTCATTCCTGATTTAAAGCATTATCTATACCAAAGTGGGATATTAAGCGTAGAAACTTTTGTTAAGCTGATCAAACTCTTTAAGGGTCTTTTCCAATAGTTTTTGTGCATCTTTAAAGATTTTATCCATAACTTTTTCCATATCAAGAGTTTGTGTTTTTACATGCTTGTTATCTTTAGAGTCTTCTTTGTCAGTTTTTTCTGCATGGTGAAGTTTCTTCATCGAGTCATCAAACATATTTACAATACTTGATTTAGTATGGTTTTTATGGTTTTCGTCTCTTTGTCTGCTTGGCTCGAAAATATCAGCTATTTCACGTGCGAGTTTTGTAACTGGAGATTTCGGTGCATCTTCTTTGAGCTCTTTTAAAAAGTCGTCTATAAAAGGTTGCGCTGTTTTCATAAATGCATCAATCTCTTTTTGATCTTGCTTGCTTATTCCATTGCTCTCAAGCTTAAAAGAAAAAGACTGCATGGAAGAAAAACTCATAGAAGTGCTTGAACCTTTCTCACTGCTTTGGTAAGCTAAGGAAGAAGATTGTTGATTTGAAAAGTCCATCTCAATCGTGTCACCGCTTGATGTCCGCATGGAGATATTTAAATCATGTGCTCTGTATGTGTCCATTGAGTAAGAGGTGTCCATCATAGTGCCTTTGTTGATAAGTGAATATAAGATCGGATAATCTGTAATTATTTTAAGGTTCATTCAAATATTGGCATTTATAATCTCTAAAGTTATGTTTGTGTACACTTGCTCACAAAGATAAGGAGTTGCTTTGATTGTAAAATCAGTTTTATATATGATGACAGTGGCGATCATAGTTTCATCACTTCAAGCAACAGAAGATATGAGTAAGTGGCTACGCCCTGCAGAGGTGCCGCAGCCAAAAGATAATCAACTCACACCAGAGAGGATTGAACTTGGAAAACTGCTTTATTTTGATGTGAGACTTTCTTCATCAGAGAAAATTTCATGTGCAACGTGCCATCATCCTAAGCAAGGTTGGTCTGATGAAGTTCCAACTCCAAAAGCTGTTGGTCATGAAGGTGCAGTCGGATCTAGAAATTCACCGGTTATCTTAAACACTGCGTATCAAAATCGTCAATTTTGGGATGGCAGGGCAAGAACTCTTGAGGAACAAGCTCTTGGTCCCATGGAAAATGGTGTTGAGATGAATATGAGTTTAGATGAACTTATCCCCAAATTAAATGCAATCACAGGCTATGTGAAACTTTTTGAACAAGCGTATCCAGGTGAAGGTCTCACAGCGCTGACTCTTGCAAAAGCGATAGCTTCATTTGAGAGAACTGTAGTCTCGGGTGTTTCAGCGTTTGATAAATACGCTATGGGTGAAGAAGGTGCTATCAGTGACAAAGCTAAAAAAGGTTTTGAACTTTTTAAAGGAAAAGCACATTGTGTGGATTGTCATGATGGATTTAACTTTTCAGATGGAAGCTTTCATAACATCGGCTTAAAAGACGGTGAACTCAAAGGCAAGGAATTAGGTCGCTATCTGACAAAAAATCGTGCAGCTTGGTATGGTGTTATGAAAACTCCAACACTAAGAGATGTCACAAAATCTGCTCCGTATTTTCATGATGGCAGTGTGGCAACATTGCATGAAGCAACACATATCTGTGGAAATGGCGGACGGTTTAAACATAATGTCAGAAATAAATCAACATATATTGTCGATAGAGAATTGACAAAGCAAGAGATTAATGATCTTGTTTCATTTGTAGAGACTTTAACCGGACCGGATATGGAACTGACAATACCGATAAAATTCCCACAATAATCAGGAGACTAAAAATGGAAAAAATAATAGTGCTAAGTATAATACTCTCAAGTGCACTTTTTGGGGCAAATCATGTAATCGATCAAAAAGGAAAGACTTTCACCCCACATTCAATTTCAGTCGCAGTGGGTGACACCATCACTTTTAAAAACTCTGATCCTTTTGCTCACAATGCGTATACAGATGATGAAGCAAATGAATTTGATATCGGTATGCAAACTCCAGGTGAAGATGTCTCAGCAAAAATACTCAAAGCTGGAGTGTTCAATGTAGAGTGTGCAATTCACCCGAATATGCTTTTAGAGGTGATAGCGAAGTAGAAAATATAATTATTTTGAGCTAAAATCTCTCGCAAAACACATAAATAAGAAAATAAAGACAATGAAGTAATCTCTAATATGCTTTTGTATAAAATACTTTTATGAAAAAACCGTATAAAATATTAATTACAAATGATGATGGCTATGAAGCTAAAGGCTTGCTTTGCTTAGTCAAAGCTCTCAAAGAACTAGATGATGTCAAAGTGATGGTTGTTGCTCCTGCAAATGAAAAATCTGCTTGCGGACATTCTTTGACACTGGTCCGTCCTCTGCGTTTTGTCAGTGTGGATGATGATTTTTACAAACTCGATGATGGAACCCCCACAGACTGCGTGTATCTTTCCCTCTCCGCCATATATAATGATGAAAAACCGGATTTGCTTGTAAGCGGGATCAACCGTGGATCAAACATGGGTGAAGATATAACCTACTCAGGAACAGCAGCAGGAGCTATGGAAGGGGTGCTTCATGATATTCCTTCTATTGCGATTTCTCAAGTTATGGACTTCACCAACCCTGATGGAGATTTTTCTCTAGCGTCTAAAACGATTAAAGATTTAGTTCTTAAAATCAAAAATGGCTCCTTTCCTCTTCCCCCTCGTGAGTTTTTAAATATAAATATCCCTTTTGATGTTGAAGAAACAGAGATAAAAGTGACCTATGCCGGATATAGATTTTATGCAAACGATTCTCATATGCATCGTAACCCAAGAGGTGAAGAGCATTATTGGTTAGGGCTTCACCCGCTGAGTTTCACTCCAAGAGAGGGTGCCGCGGGTATGAGTGATTATGAAGCTATAGAAGCTGGGTACATTTCTATCACTCCGATTATGTTAGACTTAAGTGCGTATAAAAGCATGAAGACCTTAGAAGATTGGTGCGATTCGTAAATGAAACACGACCGTATCAAACTGCTTCTAAGAGAAGAGTTTTCTAAACTTGAAGATGCCAAGATTATTCTTTTGGGTGTTGGCGGTGTTGGAAGTTTTTGTTTAGACTGTTTATATAGAAGCGGAATCACTGACATTACGATAGTTGATTACGACAGCTATGATGAAACAAATCAAAACCGTCAGATGTGGTCTGAGTTGCATAGCGGTGAAGTGAAGGTGGAAGCCTTAAAAACACATTACCCAAATCTTAGACTCATAAATGTACGAGTGGATGAAGAGTGGGTTGCAAATTTTGACTTCACCTCGTATGATTTAGTTCTTGATGCGATAGATGACACCAAGGCAAAACTTGCCCTTGCTCAAAAATGCCACAAAAAACTTATATCCTCTTTTGGCTCAGCAAAACGGCTTGATCCCACAAAGATAAAAGTGGATGATATCTGGAAAAGCTATGGCGATAAATTCGGTTCAAAAATACGTTACGAACTCCGTCAACGCAGATTTAACAAAAAGTATAAAGTGATTTTTTCCAGTGAAGAAGCAGTGGTGAAAGAGAAGGGTAGCTTCATGGGAGTGACTGCATCCTTTGGACTGACAATGTGCGCCGAAGCTATAAAAGAGATACGAAAAGGAAAAAAATAGATGTTTGATTTTTTAGACAGCGATTGGTTTATTATTACATTAGAGATAGTATTTGTAATTTTAATTGCTTATGATATTAAGAAGTATATAGAAACGAAAAAGAAAGAGTATATTACAAACATAGTGCTTACTTTAGGTTTTGCAATTTGGACTTTGTATCCGATGTATACAAGCTATTTTGGTTGGGAAGATAAGCAAAAACAAGAGATGCTTTTAGCTTGTAATGAAATGAAAGATGTCAACGCAACAAAACTATGTAACTGTGTTGATGAAACAATCTTCAAAAATTTCACATATAAAGAGTTTAGCCAAAAAGATACAAACTCAAAAGAATATCAAGAGTTTATGAAAGAAGCTAAAGAGGATTGTCTAGACGATGGTTGGTTCTAGAGTAAGTAAACAAATTTCCTGCATGGGAATTATTGGAGACGGTTGTGGAGGTGGAAGAGAGTTTTTTGTAGAAGATGAAACTCTGTATTCATATGACCCATACACTAAACAAACCATGACTTTATTCACCCCTGTCTATAAAGCAAAAACAATCTCCAAGCATCGTTGCACTATAAGTATAGAGTGTGAAGATGAGACAATAAAAATTGATTTATCTGCTATAAAAGATTAAGTGTATATAATTTAAGTTTATAACTCACATTGACTTGATAAAATCATATCTAAGGATTTTATATGAGAAATTTGATTATATCACTGAGTGTATGCACTCTGATACATGCTTCACAAACTTCTGGCTCTTGGTTAAAAGATGGGAATGTTTCGGGTAATCTTAAATATTATTATATTGAAACAAATAAAAACTACATTACCGGGCAAGAAACTTCACATCATTCTAACGCTATTGGCGGTCAGTTAAAGTATAAAACCAAAAGAGTTTACAACATACTTTTTCAAGCTAGCTTTATGACAACACACGGTTTTTTACTTCCAGAGAATGTGGAGAGTTCCACACTAGGCCAAGATGAAGGAAAAAAAGGTTGGAGTGACGAAGATGCTTATTCAGTTCTCGGTGAAGTGAACCTTGATTATAAAAATAAATATTTTAATCTTTGGTATGGAAGAAAACTTGTCAATACTCCAATGATTGGTCCAAAGTCTGCAAGAATGTTGCCCTCGACCATAGAAGGTGGTGAAGTAAGTGCTTATGTAAGTAAAGATACAAGGGTTAGTTTGCTTTATGCGGATAAATTCAAGCAAAGAACTGCGAAGAACTTCACCAATATAATAAAACATGCTTTAGGTTCTGATACATATGCAGTAACAGGAAGTGATGAGGGAAGCACCTATACACTGCATTTACAACACTTACTCGATACGTCAGTTTTGAATATATATAATATGTACGCACCTGATTTTTTGAATGCGGCGTATGTCGATTTTAAATATACGAATGATTTTTACACACTTGCAGCGCAAGCTGTACAACAAGTAAGTGTTGGAAATGCCAACACAAATTTAGCAAAGACAAGTTCTATTACAAATGGAAAAAAAATCAATGCTACAGCATTTGGACTTCAGGTGATTCTAAAACATAAACAAAGCAGCTTGGATATAGTTTATAGAAATATACTGCGAGATAAAAATGCCTATGATTCAATAATAACGCCTTGGGATGGAAGTCTTTTATATGCATATAGTTCCACAACGAACAACCTTGGACAATCACTCTACGGCAATGCACTCACTGCCGGTGGAGCTTATGTTGGCGGTACACAAGGATTGAAATTTGGGTATACACAAAAGTATACTTTTTTAGGTCTTAAAGGTTTTAAAACACACCTTGCATACGCTGTATATAAAAATGATCTTTACAGAGAAGATCAAGAAGATTTAAAAGCTATCCTATTTTATGATAATGGTCCATTTTCAGTTGAGTTAAAAGGGATTTGGATTGATAATGACACCTATACTTTTAAAGACGGCACAGTCAATCAGTTAGATTCTTTAACACAGTATCATGCAATAGTAAATTATAATTTTTAATTATTAGCAAAAAATTTAAAATAAAAGAGTAGAATTAAAATATGAATTTATATATTATGAAAATATTTGTATTGGTTTTGGTTGTTATGCTTTCTTTTGGGTGTTCTTCGAGTGAAGAAAATTCTTATGAACCGCTGTATTCTAATGCGCCAATTTTTATGAAAAATAAGGTGTATATTTTTGGTGTTCACCCTTTGCATAATCCCAATCGTCTTTTTGAAGTGTACCAACCTATGGTTGATTATATAAATGCAAGACTCAAAGGAAGTGAACTTCGTCTTGAAGCCTCAAGAAATTATGCAGCCTATGATGAAAAACTTTTTTCAGGATACTTTCACTTTTCACTTCCAAACCCTTACCAAACAGTGACAGCAAGCTCTAAAGGATATAAAATATTTGGAAAAATGGCAGATGATGAGAATTTTAGAGGAATTATTTTAGTGAGAAAAGACAGCGGGATTGAGAAAGTTACAGACCTGCGCGGCAAATCTGTTTCTTATCCGGCTCCGACTGCACTAGCTGCAACGATGATGCCTCAATGGTTTATGCATGAACATGGTTTAAATATAAATACTGATGTAAAAAATTCTTATGTAGGTTCGCAAGAGTCTTCAATATTAAATGTATTTTTAGGTAAATCTGCAGCAGCTTCCACATGGCCGCCGCCATGGCGTGCTTTTATAAAAGAGAGACCTGAAATAGCTGAACAGGTAGAGATAAAGTGGGAGACGTCCCATCTTCCAAACAACGGTCTTGTTGTAAGAGAAGATGTACCAGCAGACGTAGTAGAGAGTGTTTGTAAGATAATCTTCTCTCTACATGAAAGCAAGGAAGGTAAAGCGATTCTTTCAAAAATGGAATTAAGTAAATATGAAAAAGCAGAGGATGCAACATATGACTCTGTACGCTTATTTTTAAAGCGATTTGAAAAAGAAGTACGTCCGATTCGTGGAGGAGACTTAAATGATAAATAAACATCTTAGTTCTCTTTGGAACAGAAGTTTTAAGTTTCAACTTATTTATGGTTTTGGAGTTATTTTAACTGTGCTTATTGTCAGTTTTGCATATATTAATCTGTCATTTCAAAAAGATTTTTTTCAACAAAGCGGGATGAAACAAATTTTAAACACCAGTTTATCTCTTGTACAAACTAGTAAAGTTTGGGTTATGGCAAATGACTATGTTGGACTTGAAGCAGTTGTGAATGATGTTAGTATGCACGATGATTTGGTCTTTGCAACTATTATAAATCCGGATGGAAAAATTATAGCGCACACTGATACTTCTTATATTGGAAAGTATGTAGCAGATGCAAAGCGTATAAAGTATCTACAAGAACATCAATCGAGTGCAGACAAAAATGATGATTCTATAGAAATACTTTTACACAATGATAAATCTATTGACATAATAAGAGCAATTCATGAAGCTGATAAAAATATTGGGTATGTGAATATACGTTTAGACCAAGGTCTTCGAACTGCGGCAATAGAAAATACAATAACTAAAGGGATTGCCTTTACGCTTTTATCTATCCTTATAGGTATTTCATTTGCTTATTTTGTTGCAAATGGTTTAACAAAGAGTTTGTCAAGTTTAATGTTGAGTGTTCGAAGATATAGTGATGGTAAACGTGATGAAGTGGCAAATGAAGATACAGTCAAAGAGATAGCAAAACTTGCTTCAGAATTTAATAATCTTACAAATAATCTTAATAAAGCAGAAGAATTAAATCAAAAGCTTACTGAACGATTAGAACTTGCTTTTATCGCTACGCAAGATGGACTTTGGGACTGGGATATAGTAAATGACACTATCTATTATTCACCAATATGGAAAAAGATGCTAGGTTATTCTGATGAGGACCTTTCTAGTGAGATCTCAGCATGGCAAGAACGTGTACACCCGGATGATTTGGAAGCGGCTTTGAAAGCTATTGATGAGCATATCGCGGGTAAGACGCAAGAATATACAAATATACACAGGTTACGTCATAAAGATGGAACTTGGGTTTGGACTTTGGATAGGGGTAAGGTTCTTTATGATGAAAATAAAAAAGCGATTCGTATGGTTGGAACACATACCGATATTACAAAAGAAACAAATGAAAGAGCAGCGCAGCAGCATACTTTAGAGCACCAGGCGCATCATGATGCGCTTACAAAACTACCAAATCGTCTTTTATTTCATGATAGATTAATCCAAGGGATTGAAAAAGCAAAAAGATACAAGACACATTTGGCAGTATTTTTTATTGATCTAGATAGATTTAAACAAATCAATGATTCATTGGGTCATGATGTTGGGGATAAGGTTCTAGAAGAGGTTTCAGATAGACTTATGGAAATCACACGTCAAAATGACACCCTCGCACGCTTAGGTGGAGATGAGTTCACCATTTTAATGGAAGATCTGCATAAGGCGCAAGATGCTTCACTTTTAGCAGAAAAAATATTAAAATCTCTCTTAGAACCTATAAATATTAAAGGACATATACTATATATATCAAGCAGTATAGGGATAGCTTTATATCCAGAAGATGCTGATGATGCTATGAGTCTTTTAAAGTATGCCGATGCAGCAATGTATAAAGCAAAAGATGAAGGACGTAACAAATTTGAGTTTTACTCAGCAGAGATGACAAGGGTGGCTTCAAAAAATCTACTTATTGAAGCATCTCTTAGAGAAGCCTTAGATAAAGAGCAACTTGAAGTGTATTATCAACCTCAGATAGACGGTGTTACGGATGAGCTCATTGGAATGGAAGCGCTTGTGCGATGGAACCATCCAAGAGATGGACTTGTCTCTCCGGGTGTATTTATCCCAATAGCAGAAGAAACAGGGCTTATAATTCTCATCGATAGATGGGTTATGCAAACTGCAATAAAACAGGTAGTCAAATGGCGTAAGGATGGGCTTAATCCTGGAAAATTGGCATTGAACCTTGCTATGAAGCAGTTGCAAAGTAAACAATGCACTCAGCTTATAACAGATATGTTAGAAGATGCCGGATGTAAACCAGAATGGATAGCACTTGAAGTTACAGAAGGTCAGATTATGAAAAATCCTGAGCAGGCGATTGTGATTTTAAAAGAGATATCTCAGATGGGGATAGAGTTGGCAGTGGATGACTTTGGAACTGGGTATTCTTCTTTGACTTACTTAAAAAGACTCCCTATAGATAAACTCAAAATTGATCAGTCTTTTGTCCGTGACTTACCTTTTGATGAAGAAGATATTGGGATTTCTAGAGCAATTATAGCTCTTTCGCAAGCTTTATATCTTGATGTAATTGCTGAGGGTGTTGAAACTAAAGAGCAAAGAGATTTCTTAGTGGAGAATGGCTGTAGAAATATTCAAGGCTATTTTTACTCTAAACCGATTCCTGCACTAGAGATGGAAATATTTTTAAAAGAGAAAAATATTTAGCTATAATCGCTTCAATAAAATATAAGAGAATAAATATGCAAACAATAGAACCAATGACACTTTTTGGATATGAAAAACTCCAAGCTGAAGTGAAAGATTTAAAAAAAGTAAAACGTCCACAGTGTGTTAAAGATATTGAAGAAGCACTAGAACATGGCGATTTAAAAGAAAATGCAGAGTACCATGCAGCTAAAGAGATGCAAAAAAATATAGACAACCGTTTAGATGAGTTGTCTGCGATCATAGCAAAGGCCAAGATAGTTGACCCTTCAGAACTTGAACACGCAAAAATCAGTTTTGGATCAACTGTAGTTATGACAGATATGGATACAGATATACAAGTCACATACACTATCGTAGGCGGTTGTGAATCTAATCCGGATATGGGTCTTATCTCTTTTGCTTCACCGCTTGCTAAACAGCTTCTTGGAAAAGAAGAAGGAGATGAAGTGAAAATGCGTCTTCCCGGCGGTGAAAAAGAGTTTGAAATTGATGAAGTGAAATATGTGGAGATAGTTTTTGAAACACATTAATGTTGGTGTGATTGGAGCTAGTGGGTACACCGGACTTGAACTGGTGAAGATACTTATAAAACATCCTCATTTTAATCTAAGCTATGTTGCAAATTCTGAGGGAAACATCTCTATGGGTGTACTTCACCCATCATTAAATGGTGTGTGTGATTTAGAAGTTCAAAAAGCTGATGTGGATGCAGCATCTGCATCTTGTGAACTTGTGTTTTTAGCGCTTCCGCATAAAACAGCTATGGCATACGTAAAACCTTTACTTGCAAATGGCACAAAGGTGGTTGATTTATCTGCTGATTACAGACTTCCTTTAGATATATACGAAGCATTTTATACAGATCATACAGATGTTGCAAATTTAGAACATGTTGTGTATGGACTTCCTGAGATGTTTAAAGAGGAGCTAAAGTCGGCAAAACTAGTTGCAAACCCTGGATGCTTCCCAACGTCTGCAATCCTTGGGTTACTTCCCTTTATGGATAAAAGAGTTCCGCATACTCCAATAATAGTGGATGCAAAAACAGGTGTGAGCGGTGCTGGAAAAAAACTAAGCGATGTTACACACTTTGTAAATGTAAACGATAATCTATTTGCGTATAATCCACTGATGCACAGACATGCACCTGAAATAGCGCAAAAACTTGGAGTTGATTTTGATGAGGTTCATTTTGTTCCACATCTCGTTCCCATCACACGTGGAATGTTGTCTTCTATATATATTCAAACAAGTGGCGCATTTGATGCATATGAAGTTTTAGCTGCTTTTTACAAAGCTTCACCGCATGTGAGAGTTTCAAAAAATCCAGTGGATATGAAAAATGTAGCGGGGACAAACTTTTGTGACATTTATGTAAAGCAAAGAGGAAATATGCTTTTTATCTCAAGTGCAATCGACAATCTCATGCGCGGAGCATCTTCGCAGGCAGTGGTGAATGCAAACCTTATGATGGGTTTTGAAGAAACAACAGGAATTCCAGATATAGCTTATGTCCCATAATAAAATAGAAATTAAAGAGGGCGCATACATCATAAGTGATGCGCATTACTCTTCTAAGCGCCCAGAACTTTATTCGCTTATAAAAGATATACATTCACAAAAAATTTTCCCCACACAACTTTTGCTCTTTGGTGATATCTTTGACGCTCTATTTGGAAATGTGACTCGTACTTGTGAAAATAATCAAGAGATGGTTACAATGATAAATGAGATATCACAAAGAATTGAAGTCATATATCTTGAAGGAAATCATGATTTTAATTTAAAAAAAATATTTCCATATGCACAAGTGTTTACCATTAAAGAGCAACCAATACAAGCGATGTATAAAGATAAAAATGTTTTACTCGCACATGGGGATTTTGGTGAAGATATTGGCTATAAAATTTACACAAGCTTGATTAGAAATAAATTTGTACTAGTTATATTTAATGCGATTAATACTCTTTTAGGAAATGTAATACTTAATAAATTAGATCATTACTTAAGTAAAAAAGATGATTGTAATGCATTTACAGGATTTGATAAATATATTTCTAAAAGATTAGAAAACAAATACACTTGTGATTACTTTATAGAAGGGCATTTTCACCAAAATAAGATAATAAATTTTGATAATTTTACCTATATAAACTTAGCAGCTTTTGCTTGCAATCAAAGATATTTTATAGTAGAATCGAGTAATGATAAAATGATTCTTCGAGAATACAGTTTTCATAAGGAGAAATAGTCAATGGATGATAATTCCCTAAAAGTTGGTTCCAATGAGATGGAACTCGTAGATTTTCGTATATTCAATGATGGTAAAGACGGAGTGTATGAAGGTATTTACGGTATCAATGTTTCTAAGGTGCGTGAGATTATTCGTGTGCCAAAATTAACAGAGTTACCAGGCACTCCTGATTTTATAGAGGGAATTTTTGATTTAAGAGATGTAGTGATCCCTGTTGTGAATCTTGCAAAGTGGATGGGTATCATCCCTCCTGAAGGTATAGAAAAAGATTTTAGAATTGTAATCACAGAGTTTAACAATGTTCTCATAGGATTTATCGTTCATGAAGCAAAAAGAATTCGACGAATCAATTGGAGTGATATAGAACCGGCAACTTTCACATCTGGTTCTTCCACTGTAGAGGGTAGTAAAATCACAGGTGTGACAAAGATAGAAGGGGATAATGTACTTCTTATTTTAGATCTTGAGAGTGTTGTGCAAGATCTTGGTCTTTATGAGCCGGATATGGACGCGATTCCTCACGAATTAGAGACTTTTTCTGGAATTGCACTTATTTTAGATGATAGTGTGACAGCAAGAAAAATAGTTAAAGACGCTCTTGTGAAAATGGGATTTCAAGTGGTTGAAGCTATTGACGGTCAAGAAGGTTTAGAAAAACTTGAAGAACTTTATGCCACATATGAAGATTCGATTTCTGAGCATTTAAAACTTATTCTTTCTGATGTTGAAATGCCGCGAATGGATGGGTTTCATTTTGCTGCAAATGT
>JACNLH010000135.1 GCA_014381585.1 Candidatus Sulfurimonas ponti | reverse complement strand
TATATTCAGCAACAAATTTACTTTAAAAGTAGAGAGATAGCTAAATTACAATCTGAGTATGATACGCTTAAAGAAGAAAACAGACTCATCAGTGCTTCTGTGGAATCCATAAAGTTTAAGAACCAAATATTAGACACATTGTTTTAGAGGTGAAGTAAAAGAATGATCCGACGTTTTATAGAATTTTCCATTGACAAACCTTTATTAAATCATATACTCCTTGCTTTTATTTTATTGCTTTCTATCTTTGCATATATAAATATCCCAAAAGAGGTGTTTCCTCCCAATCAAATGGATAAAATCAGTATAACAGGCGCTTACGCCGGAACTTCTGCTGATGTGATGGATAAGATGGTTGTCAAAACCATAGAAGATGATTTGCAAAACATCGATGAACTCCAAGAGATTAAATCAACGGTGAAGAATGGTTCATTTGCTATCAATATAGATATTAAAACAGGTTCAGACAACATCTCAGTGCTCAATGATGTTCAAGATGTCTTACTCAATGTGAAAAAAGATTTACCTGCAGATATGTCAGATCCGGTGGCCAAGATAAAAGAGCATGTTTTTCCACTTCTTTTAATCGCTTTATCCGGTGATGTTGATAAGAGTGTGTTGCTTGCTAAAGCAGATGAGTTAAAAAGTGAGTTGTCTCAATTTAAAGACTTGAGTGAGATAAGTATTCGCGGAGATGCTGAGGATGAACTCATTATCAGACTCGATGAGCAAAAAGTCATAGCCTACGGTTTACAACCTTCTCTTGTCATATCGGCCTTAAAAAATATCAGTTCCATCTTTCCTATCGGGACTATAAAAGAAAAAGGTTCGCACCTTTATATATCAACTTATAATGGTGAAAAAGATAAGAATTCGATTGAGGGCACTATTATCAATGTCGGAAGTGCACGGATAAAAATCGGCGATATCGCTGATGTGTCTTTTAAACTGAGTGATGAATCTGAGATCTCTCATTATAATGGAAAAAGAAATGTTTCTCTTAATATAACAAAGAGCAAAAAAGGCAATGCCATTGCTTTAGTGAAGCAGATCAGAACCTTACTCAAAGACAAAACGATAAATAACCCCGAGTTGGAATACAGTATTTACACAGACACCTCCATCTGGATTAAAAACCGTCTCAATATTGTTTTTTCCAACATAATATTCGGTCTGATGCTGGTGTTTATTGCTATGCTTGTTTTTATAAACCGCGGGATAGCTTTTGTTGTGGCTATCGGGATTCCTATGAGTTTTATGATAGGGCTTATATCAAGCGAAATAATGGGTAACAGTCTGAATATGCTCTCCCTTCTTGGCGCTTTGATTGCTTTAGGAATGTTGGTCGATGAAGCTATCGTTGTGGCTGAAAATATATATAGACATCTGGAAGAGGGGATGGAGAGACGTGAAGCTGCCATTGTTGGGGCAACAGAGATGTTTCCGGCAGTTTTGACAGCGACTCTGACAACAGTTTTTGCTTTTTTACCGATGCTTCTTTTAAGCGGTCAGATGGGGATGTTTATAAAAATCATTCCTATTATGATCACCGTTTTACTTTTGTCCTCACTTTTTGAAGCCTTTTATTTTTTACCGCTTCACTCTTATGAATTTTTAAAAGTTTCAGAAGATGCGTCTTTTACAAAAAGATTGTGGAAATCTATGAAAAACACACATGACAAAGTTCTGCATTTTGTCTTTAAAAAACGATGGATTTCACTTTTACTTATTGTAGGGAGTATACTCTTTGCCACATTTATAATGGTGAAGAACTCTAGATTTCAGCTTTTTCCCGACTTTGACAACACCCAGGTCTATGTCTATGGAAAGGTGAATATCAACAATGAACTCGAGGATACAGAAAAGATTGTCACAGAGATAGAAAAAGAACTTTTAAAAAAGCTTGATAAAAAAGATATGGCTTCAGTCACGTCCATAGTCGGCTTTAAACTTGATGCTCGAAATAAAGCAGAAATGGGGGATCATCTTTTTCATATATTTATAGATTTACATGAAAGAGCACCGGACAATGTTTTTGATACATATGTGAGTCCTTTACTTTCTATAGAGTACGATAAGAATGTCCGTATCAGACGTATTGACGCAAAAGATATAGCAAAAGATATAGAGACTTGGTTGGAACCCTTTAAAGCTTTAAAGGATAATCAAGGGAAAGTTTTTGATGAGTTGATAGTTAAAGTCCCCGGAGCTGGAATTATCGCGCATGATATCGAGATAAGTGTGAGTTCTAAAGATGAAACGCTCACTTTAGCAAGTATAAAAGATTTAAAAGAAGAATTTGCAAAAATCGAAGGTGTCAAAGATATTGCTGATGATGCTGAGGTTGGTGAAAAAGAGTTAAAACTGCGGGTCAATGCATATGGTCAAGAGTTGGGATTTAATGAAGAGATAATCTCTGCAGAACTTCGTTCTTATTATCTTAAGGGTGAATATGCAAAGATGTTTAATAAAACCGGTCTCATTCGTATAAAGATAGAAAGTGAGGTGAATGAATCTATAGACTCTATAAATTCTATAGAACTGCAAGTGCCTTCATCTGAACAATATGTGGCGCTTAAAGATATCTGTGACTTTGTAATGGTGCAAGGTTTTGTAGCGATAAATAAAGAAGATGGAGTTAGAATCCGTTCAGTTTTTGCATCTATAGATAAAAAGCTTGTCACATCCGGTGAAGTGATGAAGAAACTTGCCGGCAGTATAGAGAGAGTTGAAGCCAGTGGATGTAAGGTGGACATTAAAGGTGAAGAAAAAGAGAACCAAAAAAACAAAAAAGAGATGATAGAGTCCGCTGTTATTTCGATATTTTTGATTTTTATCACTCTTGTATGGCTTTTTGACTCTATAAAAAAACCGCTCATTGTTATAAGCACTATCCCTTTAGTTTTCTTCGGGGTGCTTCTAGGGCATATAGTGATGGGGATCAACCTTACTATGCCTGGGATGATAGGTGCAGTCGGTCTTGCGGGAGTTGTTGTCAATGATGGACTGATAATGGTTAGTTTTATCTCGGGCACTAAAAATTTAGAAGAATTGATTATAAGAGCAAAACACAGACTCAGACCTATACTTTTAACATCGTTAACAACTGTCTTAGGTTTATCAACCTTAATCTTTTTTGCATCAGGGCAGGCCTTGATACTGCAACCAATGGCCATCTCTTTAGGTTTTGGTATAGCATGGGCGACAATACTTAATTTAATATATGTGCCACTGCTGTACGCGGTGGTCTATAAAATAAAAAAATAACAAAGGAAATATAATTGAATTTAAATATAACACAAGTGATGTTCGGTGTGAGAGTGCCGGTTACAAAACCAATCCCCGAGTTTCTACTTGAAATGGGTGAAGAGGGGATTAGAAAATTAATAAGTGATCATTATGATAAATTAAAAGTGAGTGAAATTGCATTTTTATTTCCATTAGATGAAAAAGAGTTTGAAGAAGCAAAAAAACATTCAAGTGATTTTTTTATTCAGATATGCGGTGGACCGGCTTACTTCAATCAAAACCGTGGAGCACCTCAAATGGTCGGGCGTCATGCACCTTTTAGAATCACAGCAAGTGCTAGAAATACATGGTTGGAACTGTATAAGCCTTTGATTTTAGAACTCAAAGAGAAAAATATCACTGAAACTTCATTACAGTCATTTTGGAATTATTTAGATGTATTTTCTTCATGGATGATAAATACTAAATAAAGTTCAAAATATCAGAAAAACATAAGCTACGCTTGAGTATAATTTCGCCCTACAAAGCGTATGCTTATGAAGAAAGAATGGGTCTTTAGCTCAGTTGGTTAGAGCCCTCCGCTCATAACGGAGTGGTCATGTGTTCGAGTCACATAGGACCCACCACTTCAAATGTAGAATTTTACAAATAGATGTCAGGGTAGCTCAGCTGGTTAGAGCACTGGTCTCATAAGCCGGGGGTCGGGGGTTCAAGTCCCC
>JACNLH010000020.1 GCA_014381585.1 Candidatus Sulfurimonas ponti | reverse complement strand
CCATCCACACCATCAACACTAGCTAAAAAAACAGGTCAAACAACAAGTTATGCAAATTACGATGATGGCTACTATCAAAAAGGGGCAACCCCAAACTACACAAGAGATTCAGATATCGTGCAAGATCATTTAACAGGACTGATGTGGCAAGATGATGCAACCCCTTCTGCTATGACGTGGACGGATGCTGGAGCATATTGTTCAGCCTTAACTTTAGGAGGGTACACAGACTGGAGACTACCAACAAGAGCAGAACTGCAAGGTATAGCTGACTATGGAAGGTATAACCCTGCCATAGACCCAACATTTCAAAATACCGTCTCTAACGTTTATTGGAGTTCTACTACCTATGCGAACGGTACAGGCAATGCGTGGTATCTTCACTTCTACGTTGGCTACCAGTACAACTACACTAAGACGGGTAGCTTTTATGTTCGTTGTGTTAGGGCAGGACAGTAGATACTTTGAAACTTTGAAATGAATACACAACACTTACCCATATATAAGGCTGCACTTGATTTTGCAGTCTATGTTGATAGTATTGTTAAAAATCAAGAGCGCTACCATAAATATGGTATTGGTCAAGATTTAAGAGAGTTTTCTAAGGAGCTTTTGTTTTTGATAAACAGGGCAAACCGTGCAAAAGAGCAAAAGCGCTTAGAAGTACTTGAAAAACTTGTAGATTCTTGTGAAGATTGTAAAAGTATCGTGATGTTAGCAAAAGAGTTAAAAGCTTTTAAAGGTTTTAAACAATTTGAACATAGCTCTAAACTTTTGGTAAACATCTGTAAACAAGCCCAAGCTTGGTTGAATTCTAGTGCCGGAATCTTAAGATGAACTACTCATTTAAGAGTGTGCTATTATACTGTGCGGTGTTTTTACCAAAGTGTATATACGTCTACTTGTGTGACATTTTCATACAAAGTGGCATAAATAAAACACCTATACCATCTCTAACAATTATTGGAGTTCTACTACAAATGCGAACAATACAGACAATGCGTGGAATCTTAACTTCAACAATGGCAACCAGAACAACAACAATAAGACAAATAACAATTATGTTCGTTGTGTTAGGGCAGGAGAGTACAAAAAAGGGTTTATATGTTTAGTTTTGCAAATATCTATAGGGCTTACATCGCTTGTAGAAAAAACAAAAGAAACACCATAAACCAACTAGATTACGAACAAAACTTACTTGAGAACCTTTGGAACTTGCAAAGTGAACTTAGCCAAAAAACGTATAAAATTGGCAGGTCACTTTGTTTTTTGACATCATCACCTAAGCTTAGAGAAGTTTTTGCAGCAGACTTTAGAGACAGAGTTGTGCATCATCTACTTGTGCAAGAGCTAGAGCCTTTTTATGAAAAAAGGTTTATCTATGATGTGTATAACAACAGAAAAGATAAAGGGACACACTCAGCAGTAAAAAGAGCCA
The DNA here is from genome assembly GCA_014381585.1 of Candidatus Sulfurimonas ponti. Taxonomy (GTDB): domain Bacteria; phylum Campylobacterota; class Campylobacteria; order Campylobacterales; family Sulfurimonadaceae; genus Sulfurimonas; species Sulfurimonas ponti. The sequence goes on along the minus strand of JACNLH010000020.1, from coordinate 2,553 downwards.
AGAGCTTTATGAACGCTACGCATAATGGGTACTATCTACAACTTGATATCAAAGGCTTTTTTTATAACATAGATAAAAATATACTCTTTCAAAAGATTTTTCAAGATTTAAAACACTATAAGGGCTTGTATAAAAAAGAGATTCTCTACTTAGCAAACAAGATAATCTACCATAAACCAACAAAAAACTATCACTTCAAGGGTGATAAAAGTAAACTCAAGCTATTGCCTGAGCATAAAACACTTTTTAAGTTACCAGCTCATAAAGGTCTGCCCATAGGCAATCTCACAAGCCAGTTTTGTGCCAATGTGTATATGAATGACTTTGACAACTTTGTCAAAAGGGTACTAAAAGTAAAATACTACATAAGGTACGTAGATGATTTTGTACTCTTTCACACCTCAAAACAAAAGCTCCAAGAATTAAAAGTTCAGATACAAGAGTATTTAAAAAGTGAGTTGGGCTTAGAGTTGAGAGTAGATACAAAGCTTAAAAAACATTCGCAAGGTTTAGATTTTTTAGGCTATATCATCAGAGAGAACTACATTTTAACAAGGAGGAGAGTAGTAAATAACTTCAAACAAAAAAAAGCAAGATATCTAGAAAACTATGAAACACAAAAAGGGAAAATGGGTCTTGAAGAGATAAAACAGTTTTTATCTGTGCAAGCTTCATTTGTCGGGCATATAAAGCACGCAAATAGCTATAACTTAATGAACAAGGTAGGAAAGATAAATGAAAGTGATCCTTTTACTTATGATAGGGCTTAGCATGCTTCATGCAGAGCTAACAAGAGATGCCACAACAGGTATAGTAACAGATAGCACAACAGGACTAATGTGGCAAGATAACGAGGTAGGCACCTTGATAAACTGGCAAGGAGCTATAGATAGATGCGAAGCACTCACACTTGGCACTCATAGTGACTGGCGTTTACCAAATATCAATGAGCTTACATCTTTAGTAGATGATACAAGATACGATCCAGCTATCAGCAGTGAATTTCAAAATACCATCTCTAACGGTTATTGGAGTTCTACTACTTATGCGAACGATACAGACTTTGCGTGGGGTCTTAACTTCGGCAATGGCGGCCAGGACGGCTACGGTAAGGCAGGTGACTATTATGTTCGTTGTGTTAGGGCAGGACAGTAACTTACCCTGCCTCCGCAGGGTGCTTTGATGCTTTTTCTCGTCTCCAACTTGAATAAATGGTGTCTGGCACTCTTTTGTGTAAAAACTTAATTTAAGTTGAACTTCTCCTGAGGTGAGATGCATACTCGCTTTAACTCCCTCTTGGAAACGAGGTTCTTTCAAAGTCCTCTAATGATACTCATGTACAAATAATCTTCAGTTCCAAATGTTATAGACTCATACAGATGATTGACATCATGTAAAAAAAGATGGTAAAATATACCATCAAAAAATAAAAGGATTTCAATATGGTTGTAGTACAACAAGAAAAAGTAACCATAACATTGCCTACGCAAATTAAAGAAGAAGTAGCAAAACTTAAAGATGAGATGAAAATGTCTATGAATAGTATCTATCAAACCGCAATACAGGAGTATGTAAAACAAAAAAATAGAGAAAAATTAAGACTTGAAGCTTCGCAAATGGTAGAGGAATATAAAACAAATCCTGAGATGATAGAGCTTTGTAATTTTGAGGAAGATATAGTTGAATACTAAAGATATTTATTTAGTTGATTTAAATCCTACAAAAGGTGCTGAAATAAACAAGGCAAGACCTTGTATTGTAGTCAGTAATGATGATGTTGGTGTTTTACCTTTAAAAATAGTTGTACCCTTGATTGCTTACAAAGAGCATCATAACAAAAGCTGGCTCGTTAAAATTGAACCAACTAAAAATACAGGACTATCAAAAGATTCAACCGCTGATCCTATGCATATTCGATCGGTTTCACATGACAGAATACTAAAAAAGATTGGCTCTATTGATGATAGCACTTATGTAAAACTAAAAGAAGCCATCAAGGTGGTATTAGATTTACATTATGAGTAAAATATCAAAACTCTAACCCTGCACCTCAGGGATAACATCTCCACTTTTCCTCTCTTCCAAGGTGGAAATACTCAACGCTTAATCTGGTCTCACTCTCATCTTCCCCTTTATAGGGTTAGACCGTTTTTACCATAAGCCCCTTATACAAATATTTTTATTTTTTTTGGAATTCGCCTTATAGCATATTTCATTTCGCTGACCTAAACCTCACAGCATCCAACACAACTCCCACACCTACACCCATCCCCCCCCCACCATCCTAAATCACTAATATAGTTATTTCCTAGCAAAACTTTTTAACTAGACCCTACACAAGCTACACACTGCATCAATGTAGGTTATGTAGCTTTGTCTCAACAACATTTAAACCACACCTTTTATTTCAGTGTAATGGTAAGAGAACTCTCAAACTGGTTGAGAAGAACAACCTCCTACTTTAAAAATGAAATAGCAAAATCATTAATCCAAACCATAGCAACTATCTCGCTTCGCTTGAGTGGGAGTAATGGAAATAGTGAAGGCTATTGT
>JACNLH010000037.1 GCA_014381585.1 Candidatus Sulfurimonas ponti | reverse complement strand
CATTATTTGCAAGGCTTAACAACTCATCATCTGCGTTATAACAATGTAAAACACCCCCAACTTCTTGAGCGTTATTATCAAGCAGTATGGCCTTGGAGTCTCTGGATGCATTTCTAATGTGAACAATAAGAGGTTTTTTGTATTTTCTTGCAAGCTCTATCTGTGCTATGAAAATCTCTTTTTGTCTTTTCTTTTCTTCGGCCTTTTCTTCATCGCTTCCTTCAAGTCTAAAGTAATCGAGTCCGCATTCACCGATAGCCACACATTTTTTGTGATGCACAAAGTTATCAAAATCTAAACTTTCAAAGCCTTCCATATCATAAGGGTGAACCCCCACTGCAAAATAAACATCATCATACATCTCTGCAATCTCTACGGCTCTGGGAAGTGTTTTTGGATCTGCACCTGGGATGATAAACCTTTTAACTCCCCCTTCCCGTGCTCGGTTTAAAATCTCGGCTAAATCATCATCGTATCTTTTATCATCAAGATGAATATGTGTATCAATTATCATTACTTTTCTCTTTCTTTAATTTTTTCGTATGTTGTATATTTCGCACTATAAAAAATAAAAACACCGCTCCCATAACCAATGAACCACTTGCAGCTATATAGTTTTCAGCCATAAAATAGGTATAGCTCAAAAATAGAGCAATCATAAAAATGACTAAGCACATTTATTTACTTCTAAAAGTTCTTTGGCAAATTCTTTGGCCTCATTGCTAACATTTTCGCCGCTGATAATCCGAGCTATTTCTTGAATTTTACCATTTAAATCCAGCTCTTTCACCTTTGATTCTTCACCATCTTTGTAAACAAGAAAGTGTTGATCTCCCATAGACGTGAGCTGTGGCTGATGAGATATAACATAGATTTGGAAATGCTTAGAGAGTTGTCTTAGCACTTTAGCAACGCTCATAGACTCTTCACCGCTAAGATTTGCATCAATCTCATCAAGCATTAAAACACCGCCATTTTGATCCATATACTCTGATTTCATCGCAAGTATCGCAAGTCTTAAACGGTTAAATTCACCAGTACTGACTTTTTGTAACTCTGTTTGATTTAACTTGATTTTCATAAAGTCTTTTCCAAAAGCATCCGGCTCTACAACTTTTAGTTCAATCTCTGCATCACGAAGATACAGTTCTTTCAAGTAGACATTTAAATCAGCCTCAAAGGACTTAAGTTCTTTAGCACGTAAGGCAGAGATTTTATCTGCTAAACTTTCTACAAGGAGACTTAAGTCTTTGACTTTTGTAGTCAAGTCATCTTTAGTTATTTCAATATTTTCATACTTTTGTAATTCTAGCTTTTTCTTTTCTTTGTACTCTATAGCTTCTTCTATGCTTCCGTATCTTCTTTTTAGTCCGCTTAGTGCTTCTATGCGGTTTAAAACCTCTTCTATGTCTACGTCATCAAGAGCAGAGAATCTATCCTGAGCATTGTCCAAAATAGCACGTAACTCATTAATAGCATCATCAAAAAAAGATGCGTCTACATCAAGAGACTCTAATGCACTAGAAACTTTGTACTCGTGTTCAAAAATTGCATTCGCTGCTTCTATGTTTTCTAAGACTTTTTCTTTTTTAGAGAGTTCTTTTTTTATCTCTATAAGCTCTTCATCTTCACTCAACGAGGGGTTTATATCCTCAATCTTTTTTATCTCAAAGGCTGCGAACTCTTTTAGCTCAACTATACGTCTTTCTTCTTCTTCTATCTGCTCTAATTCTTTTTTAACACTTTTGTACTCTAAAAAGGCATCTTTATATTTTGATTTAAGAGTATAAATCTTCCCTATCTTACTTTGCGCTCTATCATCAAGCATAGAAAGTAAGTTTTCATTTTCAAAGTCACTAAAATCTTTAAGGCTAAGATGTCTTATGTATTGCGCTCCAAGTGAGGACATTGATTTTTTCGAAACTGTTTGATTGTTGATAAAGTAACGTGACTTTTCTTTACGGATATGTTTAAAAACATTGATTTCATCATTTTCTATACCCGTGTCTTCACCATCGAGTTGCCACGTGACACTAGACTCGCATAAAGATGCCTCACATGAACTCACGCCAAGAGAAGATAAAATAGAATTCATCAAGATAGATTTACCACTACCACTAGGACCAGAAAATACTACAAGTCCATTGTTTAAGTTCAACTCAACTTCTTTAAAACTCAAAAAATCTTTTAAATAAAATCGTTCTATCATTTTGTAACCTCTTTTATTGTTTGTGATTATACTTTTTTAATATTAAAAATCTAAAGGACTTATGACTTTAGATTTATTCATTTCTGAAACTACATGTGTGTATATCATCGTTGTTTCGACTGACTTATGACCTAGCAACTCTTGAATACTTCGTAAATCTATCCCAGCTTGAAGCAAATGAGTGGCATATGAATGTCTAAATATATGCGAAGTTACTCTCTTATTTAGGCTAGCTTTTTTAGATGCTACTTTTATATTTCGCCCCAAAGTTTGAGGCATAACATGGTGTCTTCTTTTTTCTTTTGATCTTGGATCGGTAGAAATACTCTTCATGGGAAATAAATACTGCCATTTTACTTCCAGTTTTGAGCGGGGATACTTTTTTTCTAGGGCATAAGGCATATAGACGCTTCCATAACCATCTTTTAAATCTTGTTCATGAAAGCTTTTAACAATCTCGACTTGTTCAAGTAGTTTTGCTTTTAATTTTTGTGGTAGTGGTATAGTTCTATCTTTAAGTGATTTAGAGTCCCAGACATAAACCTTATCAAATCCAAAATCTATATCTTTTACTCTCAGGTTTAAAGCCTCACTCATTCGAAGACCGCAACCATACATAAGGTGTACTAACAGACTGTACTCGCTTGGTATGTTTGACAAGACATTCTTAACTTCTTCTTTTGTTAGTACAACAGGTATATGTTTTCTTTCTTGCGCTCTAAGTGCTTGAATATTCCATTCACTCATATCTACACCTAAGACTTCTTTATATAAAAATAACAATGCACTAAAGGCCTGATTTTGAGTTGTTGGTGAAACATTGTCTTTTGTTGCTAGTTTTGTTAAGTACGACTCTATTTCTATCTTACCCATTTCAATAGGATGCTTTTTATGGTGAAATAATATGTAATGCTTTATCCAATGAGTATAAGTTCTTTCTGTAGAATAGCTATAGTGTTTAAATCTAATCTTATCTCGGACTAAGTCTAATAATTTTCTTTTTACTTCCATATTTGAACCTCTGCCTTAAGTGTCATTATGAATGTTATGTAGATTTATGAACAATTAACAATCATTTGAAGCTGTTATTTGTCTGTGAGACAATTAACAATCATTATATTTTTAAGAATACTAGTTCAAATTAGTAAAATAGTATAGAAATATGACAAGTTGTCATACTTTTATATAAATACTTCAAAATAACAATCATTCACATTTATAGTTAATTATTATATTTAAGGTTAATCTATATATAATGATGTTGAATAAATAGTTATATAAAGGATTACAGGTATGAACAAAATAATTAAATTTAGTATTTTACTAATGGCAACAGTGCTATTTCTAGGGTGTACTGGTGCACGTGGGCCTGAACTACCAGCAAATCATTTAATTGATGGAAGTTATATAGATATACATTCTCCAAACTCTAAAGGTTGGTCTAAAATGGTTCATTCAAACTCTCAAGTTGTATTTGCTAAAGATGGAAATATATCAGGAGAAAGTTATGTTGCAAGAGTTGTTTTCTTTCCATTAGCAGTTACAAAAACTAAAAATGAGTTTTTTAATTTAATTAAAACTCAAGCATCACAAAGTTTTAATGAAGAAAGATTTATAACAATTGAATCTAGTTTTGAATCTTCTGAACAAAGAAGCTATCCATGTGCTGAGGCAAAACAACTTTTTAAAGACAAAATGGCAAAAACATCAACTTTCAGTTTTAGTACTGAAGAACAATTTATGCAAGTTAAATCGTAACCACCAAGTAAACCCCATCTATCAAAGTAAATAAGTTTCAGCTAAA
>JACNLH010000145.1 GCA_014381585.1 Candidatus Sulfurimonas ponti | reverse complement strand
AAAGAGGATGATTCCATCCTATGATAGAAAGAGATCCCATAGTGAAGCGTATAAGCATATCGTTTTGTATAGCAGTTCCAAGATAAAAAATAATCATCAGTGTTGAGGTGTAAAAAAGTGAGAGTGCAATTCCTAAAAGTAAAAGTGATTCATGGTGTGCATTTTTTAAATACCGTGAAAGATACACAAGTAAAAAAACAGTGAACAAGGCACCAAGAAAGCCAAAGATAGAGATAGCGGCTATCCCAAACACCAAGCTGCCAAGACCTAGTTTTATGGCGATACCGGCACCAAGCACTGCTCCGCTGGATATTCCTAAGGTATATGGAGTCATGAGAGCATTTCTAAAAAGTGTTTGAAACAAAAAGCCACTTAGAGCAAGGACCACACCGGCAAAAAATGCAAAGAAAACTCTAGGTAAACGTAAGTCGAAAAAGATTTGTGAGCTTAGTGAGTCAGGATTAAACACATCGCTAAGCTCTAATGTTACTGCCCCGATAAATGGTGAAGTAAGCACAACAAGAAAAAGTGAAAACCAGATAAGAAACTTAATCATATTTCACCGCCAGAGCATCGAAATCTACATCGTAAAGCTTTGAGAGTGTCACATCATCAAAGAATCCTTCTTCGTAATAATGAGCGTGTTTATCTTTTATAAATGCAACAGGGCTATTCACATACGCTGCTAGGTGTAGGTCATGCGTGATGAGAATAACTTGATGAAACTCTTTAAGGCCTTTGATGTGCTCGGCAATGATTTTAGAGTTATGTGGGTCAAGGTTCGCTGTCGGCTCGTCAAAGATGATGATTTTACTTTGTCCGCTGAGTGCTTGAGCAATGAGGCTGAGTTGTTGTTCCCCTGAGCTAAGGGAAAGAAGGGTGTGTTTTGCTAAGTGTGAAATCTTTAAAAACTCCAAGGTTTGTTCAGCGATTTTTTTATCTTTTGCAGAGTAGTCAAAAAAAGCTGTTTTGTGTGGGAATCTTCCTAGAAGTACAAACTCTTCCACTGTGATGTTTTGCTCATACACTTCAAGTTTTGCAGGAATATAGGAGATGGTTTTAGCTCTTTGTTTTCGCTCAAAGGTTTGTATCTCTTGTTTATGGATATGTACTTCACCATCTGTTTTGATAAGTCCACATATAGCTTTGGCTAAAGTGCTTTTTCCACTTCCGTTTGCACCAAGTATGCTGAGGTGATGAGATATATTGAGGTTGATGTTTTCTAAAATAGTTTTCTCATCAAAAGTACACGAGAGGTTTTTTATCTCAATCATTCATTTCCCTACAAAGTCTCTCTATAGTGAGCGCAACTCTATGCGATGGGATGTGGAGATAATCTTCATCTACTATAGAGATTTTTTTATTTTTTGAAGCTTTTGTTGGTAGAGCATACCAGTTCTCTAAAGCTTTTTTCACATCTACATTTGCTTCAGTTGCTAGGGAGTGTAAGATGATGATTTGTTCAGGGTTTGTTGCGATGATATTTTCATAACTCAGCGATGGTTGTCCAAAGATGTTTTGTGTATAAGCGTTTGTATGTCCACAGGCGTGAATGATATCTTCAAAAAAAATATTGTGCCCAGCGATGTATGTTGCTCTTCGCAAATCTTCACGTAAACCATAGACTATCATCACGCTATGAGGTTCGTTTGTTTTAGAGTTTTGTTTGAGGGCGTTATTTATGTTTGTTATGAGTTGTTTGTCTTGTGAGGAGTTCGTTGCTTGTGCCAGCGTAGCGATAGAGTTTTTAATATCATCAAGTGTTTTTAACTCTAGGCTAAGTGTTTGAATGTTGAAGTGTTTGAGCTTATCTAGAAGTGCTTGGTTATGCTTTTGTCCAACAACTAGAGTTGGTAGGTAGGAGAGAATTTTTTCAAGATTTGGATTTTGATAGCCTCCAATAATAGGAAGCTTTTTTGCCTCTTGTGGGTGAAGTGAATAACTGCTTGTAGCAACTATACTCTCTTTTTTTTCAAGTGCAAAAAGTATCTCTGTAAGAGAAGGGCTAAGAGAGATGATTCTCTCGTTAGCACTAAGGTTAAGTACAAAAAGCGATACTATAAAAAGTGTTTTTATACTCATGATTTACCTTTTAAAACCTAGCTTTTAATCCAACATAAGCACTCAGTGGGGCAGTGGCATAACCATCAACCACTTGGTAATATTTGTCAAATAGATTATCTATTTTAACATAAGCCATTACATTTTCATTTATATCATAGTTAGCAGCAAGATTTACAACTGTGTATTTTCCAGTTTGTTCGCCTTGTTTGTTTGCTTTGTCATATCTTTCACCAATATACTGAGCATATACACCAAAGTGTAAGTCTTCATCTCCATAATAATCAACACCGATATTTGCAGTATGTTTTGGTCGTCTTGCTAAGTCTTGTTTAGCATCATCTTTTGCACTTAGGTAAGTGTAGTTTGAACTCAATAAAATATCTTCAATGATGTTTCTACTATAGGCAACTTCAACACCTTTAAATGTACTTTTTCCACTCAGGTTTTTATATATAGCTGGATTTCCACCCCAGCCATCAGGGTCATACCACTCTATAAGGTCTTCGATTCTTTGGTGAAAGTAAGTAACTTCAAGTTCTTTGTAGTTAAGCGAAAAATCAAAACTTTTTGTATCTTCAGGATTTAAGTCGTTGTTTATTGCTCCCCATGGGTTAAGTTCTTGAACAATATTTGGAACATTATATCCAGTACCAATGTTTGAACTTACAGAAATATCTTTGTCAAAGCTATATTTTAATCCAAGTTTGCCTGTAGTTTTGTCATCAAAATTATCATAGTTATCATGTCTGATACTTTGTGTAAACACAAGTTTGCCAAATTTATTTGAGTTAGTGGCATAGAGGTACTTGTTCTCATTTTCTTTTTGTGATTTTGAACTGTCAGTTTTGATGAAGTTAACATCATCACTACTTGTTCCAAGTCCTACAAGTAAAAAAGCATCTTGAGCATAAGAGTAGTTGTCATTAAGCTCAATATTTTTAGTCTCACCATTGAAGTTTTTTACATATTCGCTTCCAAATTGAGCAACAGTTCCTATCTCATCTCTTTCAAATTTACTGTTTTCATATTTAAAAGTGATGTCATGTTTTCCAATACTATGAAGATATTGAAGTGAGTACATTTGATTGTCAATATCACTTTTCATATTAGTGTCGTTTGGTTGGTTGTAACTATCGTAATCTTTAAGGGCATCAATATCTCTAAAGTTAAATTTTAGTTTTATATCTTTGTTAAGCGTGTAGCCAGCTTTGAAGTTTACAGTTGTATTTTTATACTTGTCATCTTCATACTGATCTAAATCATCGCCTCTTGGGGCTTGAACACTGAATGAATCACTTGTTGTTCTGTTGACACTAAGTTTTAAGTCGATTTTTTCATTTTTATGAGAAATAGAAGCAGCGTACTTTTTAGTGTTGAAACTACCGTACTCTATATTTGCACTTGCATGTTCACCATTTTTTGAGTCTTTTGTGATTATGTTTATAACACCAGCAGTTGCATCGGCACCCCAAACACCACTTTGAGCACCTTTGATAACTTCTATCCTCTCAATGTCAGCAGCCATTAGATGAGAAAAATTTGCTCCAGAAGTACTTGATGGATCTTGATATCTGATTCCATCTATAAGAACTAAGGTTCGATTGTTATTCATCCCTCTTAGCAGTAGAGATGTGTTAGCACCTAAACCACCATTATTAACGAGGCTAATCCCGTTAAGATTGCTTAATGCTTCTTGCACAGTTGTAAGGTTTTTTTCTTCAAGCTCTTGGCTTGTTATAACACTTACATTTGATGTAACATCTTGTATAGACTGTTTTGTTTTAGTAGCACTTACTACGCTTATAGGCTCTAGGTTTATCGTTTTCTCTGCATGTACAGAACTAAATAGAGCAACTAAAATGAGTGATAATGGTATATTTTTTGACATACTTGTCCTTAATCTTGTTATATTTTTGGTTTATTAGTTGGGAAAGATTAAGAAGCGGGTGGTGAATTGATTTGGAGTGTTAGAGGTTTTCCGCTAAGAGT
>JACNLH010000021.1 GCA_014381585.1 Candidatus Sulfurimonas ponti | reverse complement strand
GCTTAGAGAAGAAGCGTACTAATGTACGTGATGAGCGTAGCGACGCAGCTAATGCGTCGCTATTTTTATTTTAGTGACAGCCGCAACCTGTTCCACATGACTCACCTTGAGGCGCTTCTTGCTTAGGAGCAGCAGCAGTTGAGCATGCACTTACACCTGGAGGTGTGTTTGGTTGCACCGCAGCATTATCAACACCGCCGTTTGCATTAATCTCATCAATCTGATTGATTATCGAGATAGCAGCCGTTGTATATCTTTTAGCTGACTCAGAACTTGGATTTACAAAAGTGATCGGCTTACCTTCATCTCCACCGGTTCTGATACTTGGCTCAATTGGAATCTCTGCAATTATCTTAGTGTTAAACTCTTCTGCCATAGGACCTGAAGTTCCTTTACCGAATATGTCATACTCAACACCGGTGTCTGGAGCAATAAATCCACTCATATTCTCAACAATTCCAGCGATTGGAATATTAAGTTTTTGAAACATATTCAATGAACGACGTGAATCATCTAAAGATACAGTTTGCGGTGTTGTAACTGTTAAACCAACTGTAACCGGTACAGACTGCGCAAGAGATAATTGTGCATCACCAGTTCCCGGAGGCATATCTATAACAAGTATGTCTAGTTCAGACCATAAAATATCACGTAAGAATTGCTCTATCGCTTTCATAATCATAGCCCCACGCCACATAAGAGACTGACCGTCTTCCATAAGTGAACCCATAGACATCATCTCAATTCCATATGCTTTAATAGGAAGAACTTTATTACCATTCACTTCAGGTTTAATACCTGCAACACCCATCATACGAGGGATATTCGGTCCATAGATATCTGCATCTAAGATACCTACTTTTTTACCTTGTGCTGCAAGAGCAATAGCAATATTCACAGATGTGGTTGATTTTCCAACTCCACCTTTACCTGAGCTCACCATCAAGAAGTTTTTCACTTGTGGAGCCATATTTTTACCTTGAGAAGAACTTTCTCTTGGCATTTGCGGTGCTTTTATAATCGGTGTGACATTTGTTGCACCAACTGCTTCTAACTCTTGTTTTGCTTCATCAAGAATTTGTTGAGCAACCTCTGGAGCAGATGAAGTTATTTCAACATTGAATTTAACATCTGTACCAGTGATTTCTATATTATTAACAAAACCAAAAGTAACAATATCCTTAGTAAAACCTGGATACATAACTTTTGAAAGTGCTGATTTTACAATCTCTTCAGTCATTTATTTCATTCCTTAATTTAATTTTTTTAAAATAAAATGAAGGAAACCTTCACTCTATTAGTCCATAAAAGGAACAAGTCCCTTTTATTTCGCTTGCGCCGCTGTGGCGACTAAAGCTTAACTCTTAAAAGAGTTAGATATACGTTTAGTTTTTGAATAGTATCTAAATAAGACAAAAATTGTCTTATTTAGATTATTGAGGTGAAAAACTTAAGCTGTAGCTAAAGCTTCAGCATCTTCTTTCTCTTTTGCTTCTCTTATTATTCTTTCAATCCCCTCAGGATTGTCCATAATATTTTGAGTGATTTTGTAAGAACAGAACTTCGGTCCGCACATAGAACAGAATTCTGCTTCTTTGAATACATCTTGAGGAAGAGTTTCATCATGATACTCACGAGCTCTTTCACTGTCAAGTGCCAATTCGAACTGTTTTTCCCAGTCAAATGCATATCTTGCATCACTCATTGCATCATCAATATCTCTTGCACCTTTACGTCCACGGGCAATATCAGCAGCGTGAGCAGCAATTTTATATGCAATGATACCTTCTCGAACATCATCAGCATTTGGAAGACCTAAGTGTTCTTTTGGTGTGACATAACAAAGCATTGAAGCTCCATGCCAACCACCGATAGCAGCACCGATAGCAGAAGAGATATGATCGTATCCGGCTGCGATGTCTGTAACTAATGGCCCTAAAATATAAAAAGGAGCTTCATGACAAAGTTCACGTTGCAATTTCATATTACGTTCAATTTGATTTAAAGGGACGTGACCTGGACCCTCAATCATAACCTGAACATCTTTTTCCCAAGCTCTAAGAGTTAATTCACCAAGAACTTTAAGTTCACCCAACTGTGCATCATCAGAAGCATCCGCTAAACAACCGGGACGAAGTGAATCTCCAAGAGAAAGAGAAACATCATATTTTGCACAAATATCTAAAATATCATCAAACGCAGTATAGAATGGATTTTCTCTATGATAGTGCATCATCCAAGCAGCCATAAGAGAACCGCCGCGAGAAACAATCCCCATCTTACGTTTTGCAATTTTAGGCATAGTCTCAAGTAAGAAACCTGCATGGATGGTGAAGTAAGACACACCTTGTTGCGCTTGTCGCTCAAGAACTTCCAACATAACTTCTATACTTAAGTCTTCAATCTTGTTTCCAACATCATGTAAGATTTGATAAATAGGCACAGTTCCTATAGGAATCTTAGAAGCTCCTATCACAGCCTTTCTAATCTCATCTAAATCCCCACCGGTTGAGAGGTCCATTGCTGTATCGGCTTTATAATGTTGTGACACTTGCATCTTTTCAACTTCACCCATCACATCAGATGCAATTGCAGACGAACCGATATTTGCATTGATTTTACACGTTGAAGCTATCCCGATAGCCATTGGCTCTAGTGATGTATGATTCACATTGGCAGGTATAATCAATCTACCTCTGGCAATTTCAGAACGAACCAACTCAGGAGCCAGGTCTTCTATCTTTGCAACATACTCCATCTCTTCTGTAATAATCCCCTGTTTTGCATAGTACATTTGTGTACGAACAGAATCATTTTTTCTTTTATCCACCCATGAAGCTCTCATAGTTTCTCCTGAAATAATTTAGTTTATATACTGGCAATATAATCAAATAAGATTAATCTAAGCTAAAGAGAAAAATTGACTTCTAGATTTTAGAAAAAATAATCACCCTAATTGCTTTCATAAAAGTTAAAAAAAAGCTTGAATGTGTATAATTTCGTAACACTTTAAAAATCGAGGGGTCTTATTGTCTCAAATGACACTCATATTACTTGCTGCCGGCACTTCTAATAGATTTGAACTTAATGTGAAAAAACAATGGTTACGAATAGATCATAAACCTTTGTGGCAATTTGTAGCAGACAGACTGCAGGCAACAAACTTTTTTTCTAAAATCATTATAACTTCACATGCTGCAGATATAGAATATATGAGAAACTATGCTGATTATACATTTGTTGTAGGCGGTGTTTCACGTCAAGAGTCTTTAAAAAATGCTTTGCAAGAAGTGAACACTGAATATGTCTTAGTGAGTGATATTGCCAGAGCATGTATCAGTGAAAGTTTTTTATCTCGCATAATTGCGAAAAAAAACGATGCTGATTGTATTGTTCCTTATCTAAGGGTGACAGACACCATAGTGTATGTAAACCAGACTATTGACAGAGAAGAGGTTAAAAGAGTTCAAACGCCTCAGCTCTCTCGCACTTCAACTTTAGTGGATGCTCTAGACACTGATATAGAATTCACTGATGAAAGCAGTGCTATAGTGTCAAATGGCGGCACACGAGAATTTATTTTAGGTGAAGATGATGCACATAAAATCACCTATATCCATGATTTAAACAAAATACCTTGTCTGCAAAAGCCTTCAACAGACACCTTGAGCGGCACAGGTTTTGATGTCCATGCATTTGAAGATGGCGGTGTTATGTGGCTTGGCGGGGTGGAGATAGATTCTGAGCTTAGTTTTAAGGCTCATAGCGATGGTGATGTTGCGATACATGCTCTGATTGATGCACTTTTAGGTGCGGCAGGTATGGGCGATATAGGAATGATGTTTCCTGATAACGATGACTTGTACAAAGGGATTGATTCTAAAGAACTTTTACAAACAGTTGTTAGAAAACTTCATAACTTCGGTTTTGTCATAATCAATGTCGATATCACTATAGCGGCAGAGAAACCAAGAATCGGAAACTACAAATTCCAAATGAGAAAAACACTCGCGGATATTTTAAATATTGACACGGGTAGAGTGAATATAAAAGCAACAACAACAGAAAAACTCGGATTTAT
>JACNLH010000022.1 GCA_014381585.1 Candidatus Sulfurimonas ponti | reverse complement strand
CCTTTTATTCTGGCTCCCTCTGGTGCTAAAAACGAAATAGTTCTTAAATCTTTAAGTCCCGGTGAAGAGATCACGCTTCTTTGTGAAGGTGAAGAATTTGCAACATTAATTGTAGATGAAACATTTGAAACCGACCCACAGGAAAGAATGCGATATACATTTGGTACGGACGATCTATCCCATCCAGGGGTTCAAATAGTTATCAAAAGACTTGGTTCATGGGCTATAAGTGGCGAGTATACGCTACTCTCTACAAAGTTCAACCAAAATACAAAAAACAAAGAGATAATCAACACGGCTAAACGAAATATTAATGCCAAGCATACCACAGCATTGATTTTAACTGCAAATCCACTTCACCGTGCGAATGAACGTCTTATAAGACAAGCAATAGACAGTACAGATCTTCTTATAATATTTTTAACAAAATCTAATGAACAAAAAAATCTAAACTATGCTCTTAGAAAAGAAGCTTTAGAATTTTTCTTAAATAACTTTTTACCAAAAAACAGAGTTGTGATAGTTCCCCTTGAAAACTCTTATATATTTGCTGGACATAATGAACTTATTATAGATGCAATTGTTGCAAAAAACTATGGCTGTGATAGATTGACTGTAAGTAGAGACAATACTGGACTTGGAATGTTTTATGATGCAAATGCATATAAATCCATCATTGATAATTTTATAGGAATAGATATAGAGATTAAACTTGAGAGTGAATATGTATACTGTAATCAATGTACAACTCTTGTAGGTAAAAGTACATGTCCTCATGGACAACATCATCAAATTGCCTACCATGCAGATTCAATACTTGAGCTTCTTGAACTCGGTCTTCTTCCTCCCACTATTTTAATTAGAAAAGAAATCTCAGCCTTTTTACTTTCAAAACTTTTTCCTTCAAGATTCAAAAACCTTGAAAAACTATACTCTGATATACTTCCCGTTGAAGGCCTTTTAAGAGAACATACTGAAAGTGATTTTTATGTAGAACTCATGAAACTTTATCAAACAACATCACTAACATAAGGACTGCTTTAATGAATTGGTTTTTTATAACACTTGGATACAGCGGACTCGCGCCAAAAGCACCAGGGACTGTGGGAACTTTAGTATCACTTCCTCTTGGTGTGCTGGTTTTAATGTATTTTGGATCGCAGACACTTTTTTTGGCGACTGCTCTTATTAGTATTATCGCTATTAAAGCGATTAACAAATATGAAGCCCAGAGTGGCGTTCATGATGATAAACGTATAGTTATAGATGAACTTGCAGGTATGTGGTTTGCCCTCAGCATAGCTCCAGCAGTAATGATTAGCAGCTCTGAAATAATGATATGGGAAAATGGTTTTATAATCCAAGCACTTATCTCATTTGCACTTTTTAGATATTTTGACATTGTAAAACCCTCTATCATCGGAAGAATCGATCGTGAAGTTTCAGGCGGGCTTGGAGTAATGGGTGATGATATCATCGCAGGATTCGCAGCAGGAATATCAAGTGCTCTTATTTGGCAAGGTTTAGTGCAACTCAAAACTCTACTTTAGAATAATCCATTTTTTGTTTCTCCTAAGCTAATCGATGTATAATAAAGACTAATATAATTTAGTTTACAGGTTCAGGAAATGAAACAAATCCCCGTTTACCTTGCGCTTATCTATGTTGAACTTTTTGCTGATATAAAGCTTGATAAAATCGCATATCAAAGTGAAGAATTCATTATATGGCTTGCCTTATTCAGCTTAGCTCTTATCTCAGTTTTGACGCTTTTTATATCCTCAGAAAAAATACGCAGATTGAAAAATAAGATTGCCCAAGAAAAGACTCGAAACGAAAACATACAAAAGCAACACAATACAATCCTCTCAAATATGAGTGAAAATATTCACACTATTGCAGAAGAAAATGTTGACGTGGCAAAAAAGCTCTCCCAAACTGATGATTTCACTTCTATCAACGAAGATATCCATCTCATAGAAAATTCAGAAAATAAGCTGCTTTGCATTGCAAGCAACCTACTCGAATTTTTACGTCTTAAATCTAAAAAAGTGGAAATATTAAACGAGAAACTTTCCTTTTCAAACCTTTTTAATGATGTCTCCGGAACACTTAAAGAGATTCTAAAAGAAACACCTCTGGAACTTCACTACACTCTTGATAAAAATGTTAAAGAAAACATCTATGCTGACACCCTGAACCTTAGTAAGATACTGGTGAACATCATTCTTTATTGCGCAGAGAACAAGGCTGAGAACATCCTCTTAAATATTTCAAATTCAAATAGCCTTTCTAAAAACAATCATCTTTATTTCACTTTTACAACAAACCTCAAAAAAGATGCAAACAATTCTGATACGATATTCAATGCAAATTATAATGTGAACACAGGAACCTATGACAGCTTAGGCCTTTTTGTCGCCAGAGAGCTTTCTCACTTAATGGGTGGTGAACTCATTGCCAACAATGATGCCAAAGGTGATTTAAGATTTGCATTTGATATAGAATATAAAGAAGTCAGCAAAAGTGATGAGAGAATAAAAATACCAAGAAAAAAGGTTTTAATCGTTGACATCTCAGATAATGCAGCACTTAGCTGTAAAAATATATTTGAAAAACTTCAGCATGATGTCACAGCTATCAAAGCTAAAGAATATCTTTATAAAACACCGGATTTTTCAGACTTTGATCTCATAGTTCTAGATGAAAAGCTTTTCACTAAAAGCACTATTAGCGCACTAAAAAGCTCAGATACAATAGTTTCAGTGTCTAATTTATTCAGCTCCTCAGATAAGAATATAAATAGTGAATACACAAACCTATCTCTTCAAAAACCGTTTACACAAAAACAAATACAAGAACTTTTAGAAAATATTTACCTAAGACCACAAGAAGAAAAGAACAATGCAGATATATCAATCCTTAACAAAGCACCTATATATAAAAACACTTTTGTGGACTATAAAGATGTGACACTTCTTAAGTTTTCAAAATTCAGAGAGACAAATATTTTATTGGTCGAAGATAATTTCATTAATCAAAAAGTTTTTCTTGGAATTTTAGCAAAGTCTGGAATAAACATCACCCTTGCAAACAATGGTCAGGAGGTCTTGGATATTCTCCTTGAAAATAGCAAATTCGATATTATTTTTATGGATATCAATATGCCTATAATGGATGGATATACAGCGACTAAATATATACGCGAAAATCCAAACTACAACATGATTCCCATTATTGCATTGACAGCGCTCACATCACGTACAGAAATAGATTCAGTTTTTGATGTGGGGATGAATGCCTACTTGGCTAAACCCTTAAAAAAAGAGAAACTTTTCAGTGCTTTATCTATGTTTATACACAATAAAAAAGATGAACGAAGAAAAAGTGTCCGTTATGAAGAAAGAGTTGTTAAACTCAGCGGTTTAAATGTGGGAGTCGGCATAAGTAATTCAAGCTCAAACGACTTCTTTTACAAAGAGATTCTTAAGGAGTTTCAAGATGCCTACAAAGACAGTGACCAGCTCTTCAGTAAACTTGTAGAGGATTTTAGATACGAACAACTTAGAATGCTTTGTCTGGATATTCGTGGACTTAGTGCTTCAATAGGTGCGGAGGATATGAGTCTTCTTGCGGCAGAGGTTTTAAAACTGCTCTTATTTAAAAAATATGATATTCTTAGAGATTTTGCACCTTTATATGCAAAATCTCTCAATAGACTCAATAGTTCTATAGAAGAATATCTCTATGATTAAACAAATATCGGTTCTTGTGTCGGATCAATTTCCTCGAAATCTGTAATGATGGTTTGAAACATTTTCATAGTCTTTTGTGCTTTTTGTGCATGCATATCAAAAATTTCTTTTGATGCGGGAAAAGCTTCACTTAACTCTTTATAGATTAATAAGCGGCCATTAATATGCTTATCCACTTCTGCAAAAGCATCTTCAAGATATTTTCTTGTTGTAGTGTGTCTGAATAATGCTCTAACCATTTTCACACGTTCTTTAATAGGGATAGACTCATCAATAGCTTCAGCTATTCTTTTAATATCTAAACGTGATAAATACACACCGCTTTGCTGAGGTGCCAAAAGCTTTGCAGTTAAGGCATCTACAAATTGAGGGACTGGCTCTTCATCCACCTCATCCCCTGCATCGGG
>JACNLH010000141.1 GCA_014381585.1 Candidatus Sulfurimonas ponti | reverse complement strand
TTATATCTTAAAAAGGGTTTATGAAAAAAGTGTATGATTATTGTAAAGAGAGGATATAAATAACCGTGCCAAAGGCACAGTTATAAGGTTATGCGTTACCGTTGTTATTCTTAGAAGGTTCTAGAATTTGCTCTAGTCCCACTTCTTTGGCCCATGCAGCAGTTAAATCAAAAGCTGCAGATGCTGTAGAAAGATTTTTATCGATAAGTTCTTGTTTTTTCTTAAACTTTTTCTCAATAACTGAGTCTAGTGTGGCAGTACCGCCAGAAGCTGTATATTTCTTAAGGAATCTATCTTTAATCCCTTCTTCAATAGCAGGCTTACTAACAGTTCCAAGAGCACCAAATAGTGCACCTAGCATTGCCATATTTGTAGCAAGTTCAGTACCAGCTTGATCAATAGCAAACTGAGTAAAGTCATGCGTTAGAACTTTAACATTTAGCTTATCTAAGATTTTTTTATCTGTGTCACTTAAAAGGTCTGTATCACTATTGATGATTACAAGACCATTTTCTTTGATACCAGCATAAAAAGGCATAGTGTATGATTTACCCATAGTGATTACTTGTGGGTGGAAAATCATAACGATATCAGGGTAAATTACTTCCCCTCTATCATAAATAGGCACTGTACCGATTCTTACATAACTCTCTGATGGAGCCATACGTTTTTCAGCACCAAAGAATGGATTAGATACAGCAAAATAACCATCTGTATCTGCTGCAGTTGCTGCAATGTGAGCAGCTGTAACAGCACCTTGTCCACCAAGACCCGGAAGTCTTACTTTAATTGAATCTTTAGCCATTATAAACGTCCTTCTGCTTTACATTTTTTCAAGAATTCTTCTGCTTCTGGAGAAACATACTTGTATGATGCAAATCTATCTTTATCTTGATCTTTCATTTCTCCAAGTCCTTCATTGGCACTTAGTCCAATTTCAAGAATACAAGGTGTATAAATATTTAGGTATGTCGGTCCAATTTCTCTGGCAATCAAAATTGCTTCTCTAACTGCTTTGGCAACTGCTTTAGGTGCAGAAGCTGTCATATTGATTGAATAATGACAACCAGATGTTTTAGCTAGTTCCCACATTTTCACTTTTTCAAATTTCTTACCAGTCGGAGCCATTTTGAAAACTTGACCTTTAGGTGTCATTCCTGACTCTTGGCCACCAGTATTTGCATAAACTTCATTATCAAAACAGATTGTAGTGATATTTTCTTGTCTAAAAAATGATTGAAGTGTATAGTCAAGACCGATATCAACAGTGGCACCGTCACCAGCTAAAACAACAACATCTTTTTCAATATCTGGGAATCTCCAGTTTAGAACTCTTTTGATACCAGATGCAACTGCATTTTGGTTACCAAAAAGTGAGTGCACAGTATGAAGTGCGATATGTGGAAACATTAAAGATGTACAACCAGTTGAGTTAACAATAACTGTATCCTCAGGCTTAGGCAGTGCAGATAGCACATATCTTAATGCAGCCGCTTCAGGACAACCAGCACATAATGAATGCTCTTCTAGCAACTCTTTAGTTTCTGGAAGTTCTTTTATACCACGAGGTTTCGTTTGATTTTGAGCCCAAGTAGCGTTTTCCTCAAGATCAATAATCTCTTGAGGCATAATGTCTTTAAATTCGGGGTTGATTTTGTATATATCTAGTCCCATACTATGCTCCTTTTACCGGGTTAATTTTTTCCATAACTTCTTGGATAATAGCTTCTGCAGGTAAACTCATACCACCAGCAACTCTAGGTCCACCAACAACTTCAGTGTCAGATTTTCCATAAAGTGCAGTTTTCACTTCTTTTTCTAACCAACCAACAACGTTGAATTCAGGTACGAAAGCATATTTTACACCCTCTAAAGCTGCAAGAAGTTCTTTTTTAGGAAATGGTCTAATAGTTCTTAGCTTAATAACTTTCGATTTGATTCCTAGTTTTTCTAATTCTCTTTGTCCCTCTTTTGCTTGATGTGATGCAGTACCACAAGTAACAAATGCAATCTCTGCATCTTCATTACCAGTAATATGCACTAAACCGTTTAAGAAGTGCTCTGCATATGGACGTGAACGTTCAACTGCAGATCTTACTTCCCACTGCCATGAAGCATGTGTGGCATAAGATATATAGTTAGATTTCATTACGAATGGATCTCTTAAGAAACGTCCAGGAGGTGTCTCTGAATCAATCGGAGGTAATGGAGATTTATATGGCTCATAAGGGAAAAGGGCAATATCATCTTCTGGCAGCATAACAGATTCTCTTGTATGTGATACAAAGAACCCATCAACAACTGTAACAATAGGAACATGAACATCAGGTTTTTCAGCAACTATAAATGCTGCAATTGACATATCAAATAGTTCTTGTACATTTTCCGCATACCAAATCATACATCCAGTTTCTAGCATATATGAAACTTCTAAGTTATCTGGCTGAATAGTAAGTGGTGAATTAATACCACGAGCCATAAGGATAAGTTGACACGGAATTCTTGTACCAGACCATTGAGCAAAGTTTTCCATTGCTCTAAGTGTACCAGGACCAGAAGTTGTAGTGATTGTTCTAGCACCGGCCATTGAACAACCGGCAACTTCAGACATTACACCGAATTCATTCTCGCCTCTAAAATATACACCTACGTAACCTTCTGCCCAAAGTTCACCAATAAGGTGAGCTGCTTCAGATTGTGGTGTGATAGGGTACGATACAGATGCATCAACTGTACATCTTTTCACCGCTTCTTTTAAAACTTCAGAACCAGTCATAAAGTGTTTGTTTCTAGGAGCTTCGAAAAGCATATGGTCTGCTGTAACTAGAGTTTGTCCAGACCAGTTTTTCGTTTCTGTCATATCTTTAATTGTACTCATATTTTCTCCTACCTATTTCCCAAGCTCAGCTTTTACTTCTTTTGCTATTTTGATGAATTTCTCAAGCTCTGAAGAATGCTGGTCTCTTAATGTAGCCATTGCATCTTCATGCCCTGACAAACCACAAATTGCAACTGTATAACAATCTGTCTCTGCTCTTACGATCTTTAATGCAACATTTGCATAGTGACAATGTACACCAATAAATATCGCTGCTTTAATATTGTTATGCCAAATTGTTAAGTTTGGATGATTTGGATTAATCTCTACTTCAGCATCAATTTTTGGATACTTTGGTCTGTAATCGTACATTGGAATCATTTTAGAGTTAAGAACTTCTGCCATTTCTTTAATAAGTTTAGCTTTTTTCTTAGCTTCTTCATTGTATCCGTATAATACTTGTGGACCAGGGAAAATTGTTGCATTTTCACTTGTTAACATCACTTTCGCGATTTCTCTCATTGCAATCTCTTCATCAACTACATCAGTTAATAAAAGTGCTTTTCCTTCTGGTGGTGTGATTACACCTTCATACACAGCCGTAGGATACGGTGAATAATACGTAGGGCCTTGATTTGCCATAAGTTCTCCTATAAATTTAAATTAAATACTTAGTCTTCTTTACCGCTAACCATTTCCATCGTAATACAATTACGATCAAGCATGTCAGTACATACGTACACACAAAGTGCACACCCTTTACATCTATCTTCATCTACCCAAGATGTATTTCCTTTTTTATCGAACATAAGCGTGTTTGCTTCTGGACAATATAGTGTACACGTGTTACATTTATACTCTGCACACATGTCAGAATTTACTTTTGCTACATAATACATTGTTTACTCCCTAAATGATTACTTAAACATAGATAATCAGACTTGACAAACACCAAATCTAATAGTTTGCGATGTAGCATCAAAAAAATTATAATATAAAGAATTTTTAGAACAAGTATTGCAGTGTTCCTTAGACATTCTTTGTCAGCTACATTTTATGTTTTGAAATTGCATTTTACTTAAAAAACCTTTTACTTTTCTTTAAGTGATATATTAATTTTTTTAGGAAATTTGTAGATGCACCATACCTTGCAGTGTCCATGTGGGACGGATGATAAGGCCAATAAAGCAGCTTTGCAATATACATAAGCTTTCTTCAAAGTGCAGTGTGTTTAATGTGAAAAGAGTTCTATTCACCCATTGAAGACGGGAGAATAATGTTACATAAAGTAGCAAATATTTGGGATAAATAAAACCATTTCAGTTATATAATGTTTTTTATGCGTATTATTTAT
>JACNLH010000023.1 GCA_014381585.1 Candidatus Sulfurimonas ponti | reverse complement strand
CACATAAGAAGCGGTTGTGACTATGTCCACACTTGCGATAACAAAAAGCACCACAGCTCCGACAAGCCCAAATATTACAGCAAGAAGAACAATAAATCTAGAATTCCACAGAGTAAATTCAAATATTTTTTCCATCCTTATTTCTCCCCTTCCATCTCTACCCATTTTTGAGCAATTCTCACAGCATTTGTAGCAGCACCGACTCTTAAGTTATCCGCCACTACAAACATATGAAGCATATTTTTTGCATATGTGTCATTTCTTATGCGTCCTACAAATGTTTCATTCATCTCAACACATGTTGCAGGCATAGGATAAAGTGCCTCATCTGGATTATCTAAGATAACAAGATTAGGAGCTTTTCTTAAAATCTCTCTTGCATCATCTGCTAAGATATCATTCTCAAATGTAAGTGTCAAAGCTTCTGCATGACCTCTTAATGTTGGCACACGAACACATGTGGCACTTAAGGGGATCTCTTTATGCATAATCTTTGTAGTCTCGTTCACCATCTTCATCTCTTCTTTTGTGTAACCGTTTTCAGTGAACACATCAATCTGAGGGATAACGTTTAAAGCGATTTGCTGATTAAAAGCATTATGCTCAGATTCACTTAACTTAAACGCAAAAAAGTCTTGCATTTGCTTCACCAGCTCTTCCATAGCAGTTTTTCCAGCTCCAGAAGTAGCTTGATATGTACTGACATCAACTCTTGCTAAACCATATACATCATCTAATGGTTTGAGTGCTTGAACCATTTGAATAGTTGAACAATTCGGATTTGCGATGATTCCTGTGGTTTTCCACTTTGCAATATCTCCAGGATTAACCTCAGGAACAACCAAAGGTACATCTTCTTGCATTCTAAAGTGTGATGTGTTATCAATCACAACTGCTCCAGCTTTTACAGCATGAGGTGCAAATGCCGCACTTACACTGCCTCCAGCTGAAAACAATGCGATCTCAATCTCTTCTTCTTTAAAAATATCGTTTGTAAGCTCTACAATCGCTAAGGCTTGTCCATTAAAATCCACTGTTTTACCAAGACTTCGAGCACTTGCAAGCGGAACAAGTTTATTTAAGGGAAAATCTATCTCCTGAAGTATAGCCAGTATCTCTTCACCAACTGCTCCATTTGCCCCTACCACTGCCACATTATATTTTTTCATTTATTTTTCCTTTCACCTTGTAAATTTATTTTGTTATATTTTTCAATTAATTCTATTTTGTATAAAAAGTTCTTCTGCTGTGATTTCATTCCCTTCACTAAGGATGACAGCTCTTTCAACCACGGAGATAAGCTCTCGGATATTTCCTGGCCAAGCATAAGATAAAAGTGTTTCTCTAGCTTCTTGGCTAAACACCTTCACTTCTAAATCATATTTTTTACAATTGATCTCACACATAGATTCTGCAATCTGTAAGATTTCATCTTTACGTTCTTTTAACGGCGGAATATGTAATGGAATCGTGTTTAAACGGTAATATAAATCTTCTCGAAATTGACCTTCTTTAATCTTGTCTGTAAGATTTGCATTTGTAGCTGACACCACACGGATATCAATTTTAATAGACTTAGAAGAACCTAATCGGCGCACTTCTTTTTCTTGTAATGCACGAAGCAGTTTTGCTTGCACTGCATATGGCATTTCACCGATTTCATCAAGAAAAAGTGTTCCACCGTTTGCAAGTTCAAATTGACCCGCTTTAGCCTCACTTGCATCTGTGAATGCTCCCTTTTCAAAACCGAAAAGTTCACTCTCTATAAGATTTTCAGGAATTGCTGCCATATTTATAGCTACAAAAGGCTTCTTGATTCTTGGTGAATTATCATGAATATAATTTGCAAAAACTTCTTTTCCAACACCGCTTTGACCAAGAAGCAATACACTCGCATCCGTCTTAGCAGCTTTAGTCGCAATCTTTAAAACACCTTCTAATACTTTTGAAGTCCCTAAAAAACCTTTTTTTGTATTTGCCCTCTTTTTAGAAGCCACTTTTTTCTTTGCAGTTTGTACTTCGCTTTCTCGTTTGATAGCTGCGACTAAGGTATCTATATCAAAAGGTTTCAGTAAAAAATCTTTCACCCCTAAGTGAATAGATTCTATCGCTCTTTGAAGTGTCGCATTTCCAGTCATGATAATAACTTCAAATTTTCCATTTAAAGTTTTAACAAACTCTATTCCATCCATTCCTGGCATATTGATATCTGTGATGATGAGATCAAATGTATCGTCCAAAGACTTGAGTGCATCTTTAGCGTTTTTAAATGTTTTGATTTCAAACTCTTGATAATCACCCATAGCGATTTCAAGAGATTTTCTCATATTTATATCATCTTCAACGATTGCAATTTTCACTAATGAATCCTATGGTTTTACGCTATTTTAAAGCGGTTATTCTAGCGAAATTATCATTAAAATCGACTTTGAAACATGTTGTTTTAAGGGTGAGGATTGTTGTAGAACTGTTCTGTGCGTTTATAGTGGTCTCTTTATGATTGACCTCAAGTCCCAAAGTATGTATAAAATTTGTAAATTCAAAAGAGTTGTTTTTTAGAATTTCGTTTAAATTTTCACTATCATTATCTATAAACTCTATAGATTTATCTGGAGTTCCAGAACATTTTTTCATAGCATGAGAGACTTGAAGAGAGTCATTAAAGAGTATCATATCTTTAACCACATAACGATAGGATACTAAATATTCACCCGCATGAAGTGCAAGTGAACTAAAGTATATTACTGAGCAAATTGCGAGTAAGCTAGAACTATTTCCATTTCTACTTCGCATAAACCTTCTTTAAAAGTTGTCTCAACCACGTTGGCATTTCTAACCATTGCATTGACAGATGTGCGAACAGTTGATCTTTTCACCATCATGTTTTGAATCACATCTTGACCATCAACACGCACACCTTTGACTTTTTCAGCGATCAGCCTGTATGCATCAGCAACCGCAGCACGTTTAGCCAATGCATATGCCTGTGCCGGAGATGATGTGTTCATCGGTGCAACACCTTGACCCATCACAGAAATAAGCATTTGTTTATTTCTTTCTAAAAGAGGTTCTTCACTCTCTTGTGCTTTTTGGGAGACTTCACCTAATTTATTTTCTAATGCAGTTAATTGACTAGCTAGAGCATCTAACTTTTCATCTTGTTTTGGGTATTCTAAAATAACCTTCGTCTCGGCAACTTTGATTTTATCTGTATCCACAACTACAGTTTCAGCCATCAGCGTAGAAGCACTTAAAAATGCAACTAAAAGCATAGAATATTTCATGTTTTATCCTTATAAGGTGTATTTAAACACCTTAACTTTTATTATTTAAGTAAATTAAGCAAAAGTTATTCCAACTCTAAAGTTGTTTGCCCTGTTGCTTCATCCTCATCATCAATTTCATCTTCTTCTTTTTTCGGACATCTTGAGATACTTGCGACTTCATCACCTTTTACAATATAGACACCAGATGTGTTTCTGCTTGATTTAGAAATAGTTTGCATATCCACTCGAATCATTTTTCCAGCTTTAGTGAGAGCCATCATATCCATTGATTCATCAACCATTAAACAGCCGACAATATTTTGACCGGTTTTTGCAGTCATTTTCATTGCAATAACACCAGAACCCCCACGGTTTGTTAAACGGTACTCACTTGCATTTGTACGTTTACCGATACCTTTTTCAGCCACTACCAAAATCTCTTGTTCATCATTGGCAATAATGTTGGCATCAACCACTTCATCACTTTCACGTTTGAACTTAATACCGCGAACACCACGGGTGCTACGTCCTTGTTCACGGGTTTTTTCTATGTCAAACTTAATACATTGCGCTAGTTTTGTAACAATGAAAAGATACTTAGTGTCTGGACACGCAATTTTTGCAGTTATAAGAGCATCATCTTCATCTAAAACAATAGCGCGCACACCATTACTTCTGATATTTGAGAATTCACTTAAATTAGTACGCTTAACAACACCTTTTTGAGTGAAGAACACCAGACCTTTATCTTCACTGAAATCTGTAGTCGGGATAATAGACTGAATTTTTTCATCAGCCATAAGGTTAATTAAATTAACGACTGCTTTACCTTTAGCCGTTCTGCTTCCCTCAGGAATTCTATACACTTTCAACCAGTGGAGTTGCCCGCGATCCGTTACAAAAAGTAAAGT
>JACNLH010000111.1:17272-21977 GCA_014381585.1 Candidatus Sulfurimonas ponti | reverse complement strand
GTGGCAAACACATTTGAGGGGATTGACGCTATACAAGAGCATCTTAGTCTTATTTTTGAAAAGAAAGCACTTATAAACCAACCCCTTCGTGGTACTAAAAAACAACTTACTGACTTAGCTCTTTTAAATGCAAATGAACTTCTCAAAAAAGACCTTTCTAAAGATTCAAATAAACTTTTAGAAGAACTTCAAAGCTTACTGCATTTACAAAGAATTCCATCTCGTGTCGAAATTTTTGACAATTCTCATATGGCTGGTGTTGCAACTGTGGGAGCTATGGTGGTGTATGCAGATTCAAATTTTGATAAAAAATCGTATCGCACATACCATCTAGAAGCAAAAGATGAATATGCGCAAATGAGAGAAACGCTTACAAGACGGGTGCATAGCTTTGAGAAAAATTCACCTCCTGACTTATGGATTATCGATGGAGGGACCACACTTTTAAAACTCGCACGTGAGATTTTAGATTCTTGTGCTGTTTTTATAGATGTTATAGCTATATCCAAAGAAAAAATAGATGCAAAAAGTCATAGGGCAAAAGGAAAAGCCAATGACATTCTTCATACAATTGATGAAAGTTTTTCTCTCAAACCAAGCGATAAAAGGCTCCAATGGGCACAAAACTTACGAGATGAAGCACATAGATCTGCTATCTCTTTTCATAAAAAAACTAAACTCAAACTTGACAAAGAATCTAAACTTTTAACACTGCGTGGTATATCACCCGCCAAAGTACAAAAACTCTTAAACCATTTTGGAACATTTGAAGCATTAAAATCATTAAGCCTCGATGATATAAGTGTTGTTTTAAATACAAGTGATGCGAAAGTAATCAAAAACATATACAAATAAGTTTTCTTTAGTATAGTTTATGATATATTTAAATAATTAATATCTAGACTATACATAAGGTTTTATTATGGGTAAAACAACACCAATAAACGAAGAATATATTTTTGATGGTAGTATTATCATTTCTCAAACAGATCTCTTAGGTAATATTACCTTTGCAAATAGAAAGTTTTGTAAAGTCTCTGGATATAAAGTCGAAGAACTAAACGGAAATTCTCATAATATTATAAGACATCCAGATATGCCAAAAGTTGTATTTGAAAAAATGTGGAACGCAATCTCTTCAGGGCATACATGGAATGGTATTATAAAAAATATGCGTAAAGATGGATTATATTACTGGGTTGATACAGAAATACTACCTATAAAAGATGAAGAGCAAAATGTCTTAGGCTACATTGCCTCAAGAAAACCAGCCTCAAGAAAGAGTATTGAAGAAAATGAAACAACTTACAAAAAAATGTATGCTGATCAAAACTAAGGGAGAGATATGTTAATTTATAATCATCAAAAAGAATTTATTGGGATTGATGAAGGAGACTTACATACCTTAGGATTTAAAAATATTGAAGAATTAATAGCTGAGTCTAATGACTTTGCAGATTTATTTGTAAAAAAGCCTGGTTATGTTCATAATTTTAAACATATAAACTGGATTGATTTTGTTGCTTGTGCAGATTCAATTGAAAATACAAAAGTCATCATTCAAGCTAAGGGTAAAAGTTTTCGATCACTCTTAGAAATTAAAACTGTCTATCTTTTAGAAGATGTCTCTTCTAAATCATTTTTGGTCTACTTAACAAATATACGGGAACTCATAGATGATGAAAGAAACTATACGCTTGAACACTTTGTAGAGATTCCATTAGCAACGGCTCCTGTATCTAGTTCTACAAAAAAAGAGATCGAGGAAACTTTTTTTGATAAACCATTAAATATCCCAGATACATTGGAAATTCCTATTGCTAAAACTATCCTCCCTACTGTTGACTTTGAAACAAGTTCTCTAGAGAAGGATTTGAAAATTGATTTAGAAGAACTAGAAGAAGTAGATGATACTTTTGCACTGTCTC
Source organism: Candidatus Sulfurimonas ponti (assembly GCA_014381585.1). Classification (GTDB taxonomy): domain Bacteria; phylum Campylobacterota; class Campylobacteria; order Campylobacterales; family Sulfurimonadaceae; genus Sulfurimonas; species Sulfurimonas ponti. The sequence continues at coordinate 20,049 of JACNLH010000111.1, read as the reverse complement.
AACAAACTGATACAACAACAATGGAAATTTTTGATAATGGATATATCTTTGACCCTCATGTTGCATCTGATGAGCTTGGCTTACCTGTTGATCTTATCGAGGAGTTTATTGAAGATTTTATTGCTCAAGCTAAAGAATTTCAAAAAGATCTTTATACTGCATTAGATGATGGTAATGAAGACAATATAAAAATATTATCGCATAAACTAAAAGGTGTTGCCGCAAATCTAAGAATTGAAGATGCATTAGAGAGTTTAACTATTATCAACGACTCCAAAAGCACTACAGAAATTAAAAATCATCTCGATATTTTATATAAAATCATTTCTAAGCTTGCCGGTGAAAAGATAGAGCTTCATAAAGACACTGCCATAAATACTTTGATTCCTGCCCAAGAAACTAAAGACTTAAAACTTCTCGATATAGATGAAGAGATAGATTTAGATATTTTCGAGATGCAAGAACCTCAAATTCAAATTCAAGAAGATGAATTGTCTGTGAGAACAAGTATCCCTGAATTAGCTGATGATAATTTTTTGAAACACATAGATCAAGAAAGCATAAATGCTTTTGAAATACAAGAGATTAAAGAATCTCAAGATGCATTCTCAGACGAATTATTTTTGGACTCAGAATATGAAATCAGGGAAACTAAAACTATAGATTATAACCTAGAGTCCACAGCTAGAGAAATCGGTTTAAGTGAAGAAAGTTTTATGGAATTATTTCAAGACTACCTAGAAGAAGCCACTATCTTATCAGATTCTATATCGGACGCTATAAAAGAAAACCTTCCTCAAAAATGGAAAAGTAAAGCACTGCAACTTAAAGGTATGAGCGATAATATGAGGGTAAAAGATCTCATAAAAGATCTTCAAAAAATCATAGACACACAAGACCTTTCTATTGCGCAAGAAGCAAATGCAGATATAAAAGAATTATTAACAGAAATTTCGAAACTTAAGGGATAAGCAGATGCGATTCGGATTAAAAAACAGACTAAGACTTATTAGTTTACTACCAATTTTTGTATTATTTATCATTGCATCATACTATACTTATGATTCATTTATTAATTTTAATGCTGCAAAAGTACTTCAAGATAAATTATCTCAAAACCGACAACTAAATGATTTAATAGCTAATATATCCAGCGAGCGCGGTATGACTGTTATTTATTTAGGTAATTCATCGCCAAACACACTGAAATCTCTTCTAAAACAAAGAGCAGAAGTTGATAAAAAAAGTTCACTGTACTTATCCAACATGAGAAGTGCCTCCTCGCTCCATGATCACAGTGACGGTATCGCTTCATGTAAAGCATGTATTAACACAAAATCAATTTCAGAGTCCATAGAAGAAATTAAAAAAATACGTTTACTAGTTGATACGCAAGAAACAGACTTTACAAATGTATATCAAAATGTTTATGGAAAAACACAACACAATGCTATCGTACAACTTGAAGCTATTACTAAGAATCAAACAGACCTTGAAATCCAAGAACTTTCAAATACTTATATTTCACTTGTTCGACTCAAAGAATTTACTGCACAAGAGAGAGATTTAATTTCTTATACACTAGCACGTTCCACTACAATTGATCTAGAACACCAAAATAAGTGGATTTCACTTATCGGAAAATCTGAACTTTTTTCTTATGATAGACTAAATAATAAGTCTCTTATTCAAGGCCTCAATACAATTTTTAATCATGAAAAAACTGTAGAATTAACAAATGATATTAATACGCAAAGAGCAAATATTATTTCCTCATCTCATTCTGGAGTGTATGAGTTACGTTCAGGTATATGGTTTACGATGCTCTCAGAAAAAATAAACGTCATTTTAAAAGCAGAAGAAATGGTTCTAGGCTTAATGGATGCTAGAGCTACTCAAGTTCAATCAGATGCTGTACAGATACTCATACTCTCTATTACTATTTGGCTAATTTCACTCATTATGGCAATATTAGGATATTTGTTATCAAATGAAATTGCAGGAAACATTCGAAATCTTGAAAATGTTCTTCGTGGAGTTGCAGAAGATACAAGAGATACACATGACCATGATATTGTTATTGACCTTCATACTTCAAGTGGTACGGCTGAAGCATACAAACTTCTTGAGAATATTATTCAACAAACTCGTGATGATAAAATTGCTGCACAAGAAGCAAGTGAGGCGAAATCAATGTTTCTTGCGAATATGTCACACGAAATTAGAACTCCTCTTAATGGTATTGTTGGTTTTACAGAACTTCTTAAAGACACTGGACTTGAAGAGGAGCAAGCTGAATTTGTTGAAATCATTGAAAAATCATCTGAAAATCTTCTTGAAATTATCAATAATATTCTTGACCTTTCCAAAATTGAAAGTAATAAACTTGAAATTGAAGATATTGTCTTTAAACCTATAGAAGAATTTGAAAATGCTGTTGAAGTGTACGCTGTGCGTGCAAGTGAAAAGCATATTGATTTAGGTTGTTTTATAGACCCTCAATTAGAACAACCGCTCAAGGGTGATCCAACAAAAATTAAAGAAGTTATTATCAACCTTCTATCTAATGCGGTGAAGTTCACTAGTAGTTCTGGGGCTATTAATGTAAATATCCGAAAACTAGTAAGTGAGCAATCTGGAATTACAAAAATAAAATTTGAAGTTCAAGATACTGGTATAGGTGTGAATAATGAGCAAAAATCAAAAATATTTGAAGCTTTCTCACAAGCAGATACTTCAATTACTCGTAAATATGGTGGTACTGGTCTAGGTCTTAC
>JACNLH010000111.1:0-16759 GCA_014381585.1 Candidatus Sulfurimonas ponti | reverse complement strand
TAAAAACACTTCTTGAAAATTATCAGCTTAAAAACTTTAAAGCCAAAAAAACCACACCTAAACCTCATAAACAATTTGATATTAATACTTCTAAATTTAATGCCAATGTTCTTATTGCAGAAGATAATATAATTAATCAAAAACTCATTAAACGAACACTTGAAGATATTGGACTCAATATTACTATAGCTAACAATGGCCTTGAAGCTTTTCAAAAAAGAAAGGATGGAAACTTCGACTTAATCTTTATGGATATTCAAATGCCTTTCCTTGATGGGGTTGAAGCCACTCAAGAGATTTTAGAGTATGAAGCAGATTATAATCAAACTCACGTTCCCATTATCGCTCTCACTGCCAATGCATTAAAAGGAGATAGAGAAAGATTCTTAGAAGCCGGACTAGATGAATACACGACTAAGCCTTTGGTTCGAGATGAGATCATTGCCCTGCTTAATATTTTTCTAGCTGATCACATTGTGGAAGTGAATGCAGAAAATTCCATTGAATCTACTCAAGTTTCAAAACTTAATGAAGTCCCAGAAGTCACTGAACCCGAAGAGTTGGTTCCAGAGCCTGAATCAAAGATAGAAGAAGTAAATGTAGAAACTTCCATTGAATCCAATCAAGCTCCAGAACTTAATGAACTCGAAGAGTTCAGCATAGAGCCTGACGCAGATATGATAGAAGTGAATGTAGAAAACTTCACTGAATCCAATCAAGCTCCAGAACTTAATGAACTCGAAGAGTTTAGCGCAGAATCTCAAGAAGCTCCTAGTGAGACTAAAGAGCATGTATACAAAGCAGATATTTTACTCGCTAAAAAAAGCTTATTTGAAGCCAAACTGTTTTCTAGATTATTAGACTCCCTTGGGTATAGTTATGACGTGGCGAGCACACCTGAGGATCTACAAAAATTTATTGAAGACTCAACATATAAGGTTATTCTTTTTGATAGAGAATGTGAAGGACTTGAGATACCTGGTTTCTCACAAAAAGTCAAAGACTTCAACACTGCTGCAGAGCTTAGAACAAATCTGATTCTCATATCTGATCCTTCAAGTCCTGAAAATATTGATGATAAACAATATGTTGATGAAATAATTCAAAATGTTGTCAATAGAGATTTACTAAGACTCGTTTTTGAAAAATTTATTTAAAGGAACACTATGTCAAAAGATAATTTAACAGTATTAGCAGTGGATGATGATATGATCAACTTAAAACTCCTTAAGTCTATGTTGATGAAAAGTGGTATAGTTCAAGAAGTGGTCGAGGCTAAAAATGGTTCGGATGCCATCGATGTGCTTAAGTCAAGGGACGATATAGATTTAGTGCTCTTAGATATCATTATGCCTGTTATGGGTGGTATCGATGTCCTAAAGGTTGTTAGAGCAGATGACAACCTCCGCCAGGTTCCTATCATAGTTTTAACCACCGATGAAACAAAAAAAGGTGAAGCTTTAGAATTTGGAGCAAATGCTTTTTTAATGAAACCTATCAGAAAAGATGATTTAATCTCTAAAATATCTATAGTGATGGTTTAAAACAAATTCTATATAAGAATTTGTTTTAACACTTCTTCAATTCTTTTCATCCCTACAATTTCTAAAGTGTCTCTCACCTCTTTTGGAATATCTTCTAAATCTCTTTCATAATTTTTCTGAGGAATAAGAACCTTGGTCATACCGGCTTTATGTGCAGCAATAAGCTTCTCTTTTAATCCGCCGATTGGAAGAACATCTCCGTTTAACGAAACTTCACCCGTCATTGCAATCTCTGAACGAATTTTTTTAGAACTCAAAATCGATGCTATTACAGAAACCATTGCTATACCTGCTGATGGGCCGTCTTTTGGAGTGGCACCGTCTGGAACATGTAAATGTATATCATAACGCTTATACACTTCACTAGGGTCTATTGGAAGTTTTTCATCCTTTTCTTTAAAAGTTAAAGGTATGTTTTGTGCATCAATCTCTAATCTGCCCGTGTCTATCAAGGTCTTAACAACACTCATAGCTATACGCGCTGATTCTTTCATAACATCGCCTAGACTACCTGTTAGCTGTAGATTGCCTTTACCCTTGATACGAATCGTTTCAATCTTTAAGACATCTCCACCGACTGCTGTCCAAGCAAGACCGTTTACAAGGCCTACAACAGGTATTTTATCAGTTTTTTCTATCTCAAAAACAGACTTGTCGAAAAAGTCTTTTAAATTTTTCAAACTTACAGACACTTTACCCATTTCAGGTTTTTGTAAAATTTCTTTTGCTGCTTTACGACACATATCTGCTATACGGCGGCGAAGATTTCTCACACCTGCTTCACGGGTGAAACTATGTATCAACTCTTTGAGTGCCGGCTTAGATATACTTAACTCAGAGTTTTTCAGTCCATGCTTTTTAAGTTCTTGAGGCACAAGATATCTTTTTGCAATTTCAAATTTTTCCTGAGGAGTGTATGAACTCACCTGAATAAACTCCATTCTATCTCTAAGAGGCGTTGGAATTCTTCCAACATCATTAGCAGTGGCAATGAAAATCACATTACTCAAATCAATGTTGAAATTAAGATAATAATCTCTGAATTCACTGTTTTGCTCAGGATCAAGAATCTCTAAAAGTGCGGCAGTCGGATCTCCCCTTTGAGAGCGGGAAACCTTATCAATCTCATCTAAAACAATAACAGGATTCATCTTTTTAGCATCAATCAAACCTTGCGTAATACGTCCTGGCATAGCTCCGACATAGGTTCTTCTATGTCCGCGAAGCTCATTCACATCTTCAAGTCCGCCTAGTGCTATACGAATCAAAGGACGCTTTAGTGCTGTAGCTATCGAATTTGCAAGTGAAGTTTTACCAACACCCGGAGGTCCTGAAAAACACAAAATTGCTCCGGCAGCATTTTCATGACTTATTCCACGAAGTTCAAGCAACTCTTTGACTGCAAAATACTCAACTATACGTTTTTTAGGCTTTTCAAGAGAAAAATGGTCTTCATCCAACTGCTTCTCAACATCTTCAATCTTTAAAGCTTTTCTTGCTTCATCACCGAAGGGAATTTCTAATACCCAATCAAGGTATGTTTGAGTCATAGATGCATCTGAAGAATCCGGATGCATACGAGAAAATCTTTCAATTTGTTTACTGATTTCCTTATAAGCTTCTTCACCCATTTTAGATTTTTTCGCTTCACATTTGTTACGATATTCTTCTATCTCTTCATCTCTGGCTGTATCTGTGCCTAGCTCTTTTTGAATCTGTTTTAACTGTTCTTTTAGGAAATACTCTTTATTCACCTTCTCAATCTTCGTGTGAACTTTACTTTTTATCTCTTTTTGAAGCTTATTTGCTTCAATCTCTTCAATGAGGTAATCAATCAAAAGTAAAAATCGCTCTTCTGTATTTACCTCAACAAACATTTTATACGCCTGTTCTTTTTTTAACTTCACCGTCGAGCAGATTAAATCAATGATACGGTTATGATCATGATTTTCTTCTATAGTTTTAAGTAAGTCAGGTGGAAAATAATTACTGACACTTGAGAGTGTTCTCACTTTCTCACGGACAATTTCTAAAATCGCATCTATTTTTAGAGAATTCACCGTAGTGCCTTCTAAAACATCCACATGCGCGATTAATGGTTTTTCACTCACAACTGAAAGCATTTTTGCACGTGCCAGACCTTGAAAAAGAACTTTCACTCTGCCATCTGGAAGTGCAACCTTTCTCATAATAGAACCAACCACGCCGGCATCATATAAAGAGTCAAAGTTTCTTTCACCCTCATGTGATTCTTTAGTGGAGCAAACAATCACTAAAGAGTTCTCTTCTATAGCTTTAGTTGCTGCACTGATATTATCTTCATCGCTTAAAAAAAGCGGTGAAATCATAAAAGGATATAAAAAGAGTTCATCTTCTCCTATTACAGGTATATCCGCTGGAAATTCTCCATAGTTGCTTAATTTCATATTTGTTATCTCTCTTTTAATTGTTTAATATTTCGTCTTCTAAGTCTTTAAATTCCTGGGGACTTAAAACACCTTCATCTCGTAAAGCTTTTGCTTTTCGCAGTTGCGATTTTTGCATCGAACTGATATATTTTGTTATTTTATTTTCCACTGTTTCTATATCTTGATAGTAAGACTGTGCATCTGGACCGAAAATCTCTTTTCTTAGATTTTGATATTCCTCTGCATTTAATATACCCGAGTCTCTCATCTCTTTAGCTCTTTGTAATTGTTTATTTTGTTTTTTTAAGGCTATTTTAAAGTCTTGCGGGCTTTGAGTGAAAACTTTTTCCTCAGGTGCCACATATTCTTCTTGCACAGTGTTTCGAGAAACAACACTTTGAGTGTCAGGTATCATAAATGCGTACCAGCTTTCAGTGCCATCTCCTTCAAACCACTCTCTATACCATTTTGTTTTTGCTCTATCTATAGCATCCCACTCTATCCATGTTTGAGGTTTTATACTTCTGTAATATGCTGCTGATCTCGGTTTATCCAACCTTTCATAGAGGTTCGCTATAGATTCATTTAAAATTGCTTCAGCCATTCGAAGATTTGTAAGCATAGTGTCTACAACCGGATAGTACATGGAATTTGGATAAGATCTTTTAAAAACTTCACCCTCAGCAATAGCATCCTGCATAAGAACCTGATCACGTCTCGGATTTGGCAATGCCATATATTTTGCTTTTATTTTCATAAATTCCGCAAACTCTCTTTCGTTGGCATTTGCATATCTTTTTACATACTCATTTGAGAAATGTTCACTCAAAAGGTACTCATTATAATGCATATGCGCGAGAGAGAGGATGAGTGTGGCTTCTGGTAAAAGCGGTGAACCGATATGTTCACCTTGAAGAGAACTGTAATAGCTGTCTGCTTTTTCAAGGTCACGATTTGCAATCGCAGCCACTAGTTGGGAATACCAATAAATTGCAGGTTTATTATACTCATCAACATCTTTGGAACATCCACTGAAAAGGACAAATGACGCAAGAAGCGTAGCGATAATATTAGATTTAAGTTTCATGTATTGGTATCCTGATTAAAATTATTTGTTATTCTATCTAAAAGAGATGTATATATGATTAAAGAAGGTACATTTTATGCTTTATAGTGCTATAATGACCGAAATTTTTTCAAAGGATTTTAATGAAATTTGATATAAGTGTCCCTCTTTTAGGCTTTGAAACCGTACGCCAGGTGGAGTTGGAAAAAATTGATGATATTTTTATGAAAATGCAATCCACAACAGATGAATATATCTCATTCACGCTCATCAATCCTTTTGTTTTAAGAGAATATGACTTTGAAGTGCCAAGCAATATTCAGGATATCCTCCAAGCTGATGAAAAATCAAATCTTTTAATTTTAAACATTGTTCTAATCCAAACGCCTATAGAAGACTCTATAGTCAACTTTATAGGACCCTTGGTTTTCAACACCGACAACAACCGCGCTGCGCAAGTTATTTTAGCAGATTCACCAAAATACACTGTTGCTGAAAAAATATCTGATTTTTTAAATAAATAATATTTCCTTATTTATTTAAAATAACTTTAAACTCCACGCATCACATTTCCCCCTATTTCACCACTTTAAGAATATATTTTTTTAAATAAGAGTACAATGAAAGCAAGACAAGTATAAAAACACTGTTGAGCCCGGTTGGTGTGTTCACTTTTTTTCTTGAAGGAGTCTGTGATGAAAACTTTAAATCTTAGCTTTTCTTTTTTACTTAAACTACTTTTTGTGCTATCCATTTTATCGTCTAGTGCATACGCTCTTACATTTCCACATACAGATAACTTTAGTAATTCATCTGATGATGGATGGAGTCGAGATGATGGAGACTCCAACGAACTTGAGATATGGAAAGACCATGAATCACATAAAACATTTGACTTTACATCTGCTTATGCTGATAAAGAAGTCACTGTCACAGTAATTCTTCAAACAAAAGGAGACTGGGAGGATTCAGGTTCATATCAAGATTACTTTAGAGTACAATTTAATGATGGGGTGACCATTTTAGAATCTGAAGAAGATGGTACATATACAAAAATTTACACTCCAACCCTAGATTCAGATGGAAAATTAAAAATTTCTTTTTATGTTGATACAACAGGTAGTAGTGAATACGTTGAAATTGATTATGTTAAAATCGAATATATATCAGTCGTACCTGAAATCACACCAGCTACATACACTATATACAACCAAGCTCCAACAGGAACAATTGTTGGCTCTATCGTATCCACCGGTTCACCAGATACATTTACAATCCTTTCCGGAGATATAAACAATACTTTTTCTGTTACAAACACCGGCGATATAATAGTAAACAGTGCTGCGGCCTTGGAGAATAATACAACAAGTGTTTTCACATTAGAAATAAACGCTTCTAATGCCAATGGATACGACGTTGAAAACTTTATCGTAAATCTCACAGATGATATAGAACTTTCTTCTGAAGATGTCAATACTCGAAATTTTACTAATGTATCAATATCTGGAAATGATAGTGTCACCATTAATGGATCCATTTTACAAATAGGAAATCAATTATTATGTAAAAACACTACAAATGGAGGAACATGTGTTGACCCTACAAGCAGTGGAAATACTCAAAATAACTACCATGAACAAAACTATGCAAAAATAGATACATCGAGTGGTGCACCATCTAATAACTCTATGGCAAAACTTGTCATGCAAGATGGAGATGAAGTTGTTTTTGCAAGACTTTATTGGTCTGCGAGAATAGAAAATATTACAAGTGCTGAAAAAATAAGTGCCAAAAATATACAAATAAAAGGACCGAATGCATCATCTTATTCCTCATACACTTCGACAAATTCAAAATATAACTGGCATGACTCTAGTGGAGTTTTTGATTATGCAGCTTCGCAAGATGTGACTGATTATATCAGTGCTCAAGGAGAAGGAGAATATTACGTAGGCGGGATAACGACAGAAAGTGGAAAAACAGGTATTTATGCTTCTTGGCAACTTATAGTGGTTGTGGAAAACTCAAAAAGAAGCTTAAAAAATCTTTCTATATATGATGGCTTTTATTCCGTATTTAGTGGAAGTTCCAACTATCCAACAAGTGTCGAAGTAAATGCAAGTGGTTTCATCACACCAACTGGGACTGAACCTTTTGACGCCAATTTATTCATTTATATGGGGGAAAGTGATGATGGATATGATGATAGTGTTAAACTTCTTAAAAAAGATGGAAACCCTAATGTAGACGGAGATTGGAACACCTTAAAAGATGGAGCCAATCAAACAAATGATGTTGTGAATGCTTCTGTGTATTCTGCAGACTACACAGATGGGTATAGATCTAATGATGTTGGGATGGCATATCCCAACTTTAAAAATGTTCTTGGGGTGGATATTGATAAGCTTGCTATTAATGTTGAAAATGACACTTCTCAACAATTTTTATCTAATTCTCAAACAACTACAAGTATAAAAATAACATCTGCTGGGGATAGATTCTCTTTAAATATGTTTGCATTTGAAACCGAAGTATTTGTTCCAGAATTTTGTTATGACTATGCCTATTCTCAACAAGAACAGTATTTTACAGAAGATAATGACGGAACAAAGGACCCAGAATTAGTGGGTAATGTTATTGATGGAGCGAATGATGATATTGAAGTCTCTATATTTATCAAAAGTCTAGTTGATTCAAGTATCCAAATCAACAATATGAGTGTTGATATTTCAGATATAAACACTACACAGGCAACCTATATCACTGATTCAACAAAAGTCGCTCATGTAGGTGATTTAATAGCAAATCCGGTAAGTGTGACGGCCGGCACAACTGGCACTTCAGGATACATACATAACATTCAAATTGGCTCTCTAGACAATAATGAATACTTTTATATATTTTATAAACTAGATCCGCAGATGACAACCATGGATATGCCGCTGACAATGCATGCCTCGTATGACTTAACACTTGATGGCACTTCTGTTGAATATACATTGAAATTAAGTGAAGACATACCTATGTGTTCTAATGATAATTTCAATTATCTTCCTCCAAAAGGGATTTTTAATATAGTTCACAACAACTACTATACAAATACCGTCTCAAACACAATTACACAAAGCTTAAGCCCAAATGGATCTCAATATTATAATCTTCCAACACAAGTCACCAAAAGAGAAGGAAACTTTAAAGTTATCTCTATGAATCCGGATGAACTTGATGAACTTGAAGGTAAGAATACAGTTGCTGTTGCTGTTGAGATGATTGATGTCAGTGCCTTTCACTATACTGATGCTTCTTGTAAAAATATTCTAAGTTCTATCAGTGATAGAGTTTGGGTGCTTTTGGAAAACAACGCAACATCTACACAATTCAATCAAAGTGCAATTCAAAATGCTATTAGCAATGGTTTAACTGACATATCTTCTAGCACCGATTTTTATACAAAATCAAGAGCAAACGCAGCTTTTAGAACATCTTATAATGCTGCAGATGAAAATGGTTCTCTTGTAGAGTTAGAAATTGATGGTTCAGGCTTCTATACACTTAAAAACCTTCCATCATATACAGATGTGTATTGTTCTCAGGATATGAATGGTGATTTGAATGATAACAATGACCTTATCACTGGTTATTGTCCGGCATCCACCCCACTGACAAAAGCCGGAGTTAAACAATGTATGGAGTGTGTCTATGGGCATAATACAAAACTGATCTGTTCACGTGACAACTTTTCTATCAGACCTGAAGCCTTTATGATTAAGATCAACGATCAAAATCAGACAAACCCAAGTTCAACTCTGAGATTAGCTGACGATGTCTCAGGTCTGACATCCACACCATCCACCACAGAACTACAACTTGCTTCTGGATATCAATATACACTTGAGATTAATGCAACAAACCACTTAAATAATAACTCTTCACCTGGATATACAAAAAATTATACAACAGGAGCTTTAGATCTAATGGAATATAAGTGGTCCCCATCTGGTGTTGTTTCTGGGTGTAATGATTTAAATGACAGTGCGATTTATCCAGGATTTGTTGATGGGTCTGCAGAACTCAACTCCTCTTTGGCACAAGTTGGTGAATATCGATTGCATATGGAAGACACCACATGGACTACAGTTGATCATAATCCATTATATATGACTCATCATAATAGTGATGCCACATATTTTATAAACTCATTTACAAAAGATTGCGCTGAAAATACCTCGGCAACACAAGCTGTTAATTCCAATATACTTAATGGATGCAATATCAGCTCAAATCATGACAGCAGCGGTTCATCTTTAAAATATAGAGATTACAACTTACAATTTCATCCATATAAATTTAATATGAGTGGGATTAGCTCTAGCACCGGCTTAAACAACACTCCATTAGGTGCTAATTCTTTTATTTATATGGCGGATATGTCTATTGATCAGAATATGTCTTACCATCTTAATGGTAATATTAATGCCCAAGGCTATGATAATTCCATATTAAGCAACTTTGTGGATGCTTGTTATGCACAGCCAATTAGTCTGACAATCAACAAAACAGGTATGTCAGGTGCGGTTGCGCACCAATACAGATTTGACAATACAGATATACCGGCAAATTCTCAAAATGCGGATATTAATGGCACTGTTGGAGTGATCAATCTCAATGCAAATGACTTTAATAAAAGTAATAATGGTTCTGTAAACACGAGTTTAAATATGAACTTCAATAGAGATCGAACTTTATTTATGAATCCAGAAAGCGTTACATTTTCCACTTACACTTCCAACTGCACCACCCCAGCAAATTGTACTATGAATGCAGACTTGACAAATATCAGTACCGATGGAAACATAACGCTTAACAATACTCTTACACACTTTTATGGGAAAGCACATACGGGTCGTAAAAGATATGAAGTTCCAACAGATGCACCATACAATGCAAATATATACTATGAAATTTTCTGTTATGGAACAATTAATGGAAACACATGTACCCCGGGACTTTTACCTAGTATGAATAGAACGGATGATATTCGATGGTATATTAATACTGCACATAATGTAATAAATGATGGGAATATCAGTACTGTTGTTCAAGTAGGTGGCAGTATGCTTACTGATGACACCGTTGATACAACGAATCTTCTTAATGCAAATCCAACAACTGTAAATCTAAGCTATGATGGTCTCAAAGGCTATCCATACAAAACAACAATGGAGATCAATGCCTCAAACTGGTTGATTTATAATAAGTACGATTCTGCTGCTCTTGTAAATGAATTTCCAGTAGAGTTTGAAAAAGCTGGAACCGGTTGGAGCGGTGAACATGAAACCAATACCACTTCAATAGATACTGGGACTATTAAAACAAACAGGAGAAGTATGTGGTAAGAACTAGCAGTACCTCTCAAAGATTTGGCTTTACTATGATAGAGCTAATCTTTGCTATTGTTATTATTGCTATCTCCGTTATGTCTCTTCCGATGATGACACAAGTTACAAATAAAGGCTTGGAAGAGAGTTTAGTGCAAGAGGCAGTTTTTGTCGCTTCTGCAGAGCTTATGAGTGCTACAACAGCTTACTGGGATGGAAACTCTTTACAAGATATTAACGTTAGTTCGTTCTCTCGTGTGATTAATATAGCTAACGATTGTGATCCAATAACAAAATTACGCCCTGGTCACATAGCTCAACCCTATCACAGACAATGTCTTGATAACAATACAACCGGTGCAGCAGATGCCGGAACAAACACTCTTGATGCTATGGAGACAACGACAGATAAAGCAGTTGTTCTAATCATAGACCCCGATAAATCTGTAGGATATAAAAATGACTATAATAGTTCTATTGATGTTACACGAAATGATAATATTAAAACAATAACCGTAACTATTAAGAAAAATGGTGTTCCAATCACAGTTTTACGAACTCAAAGTGCGAATATCGGTGAAATAGATTACTACAAAAGGAGTTTTTGATGCGTAGACTTGCTTTCACTATGATTGAACTTGTTTTTGTGATTGTAGTGATGGGGATTATCGGAAAATTCGGTGTTGAATTTTTAGCACAAGCTTACAAAGGTTTTATATTTTCAAATGTTAACCACAACTTACAGTCTAATGGCGAAATGGCTGTTGAGACAATTGCCACACGATTACAATACCGTATCAAAGATTCCATTATTGCTAGAAAAAGTTCGGATGATTCTTTTTTAGCTTTGGGAAGTGCGAGTGGGACTGACTACAATATTCTTGAATGGGTAAGTGCTGATATAGATGGATTTCGTGGAGATACTTTACCATACTGGAGCGGAATAATTGATTTGGATGCTTCAAGTGCCATGATATTGACTTCACCGGAGACAAACACCACCGCCTTAAGTACACTTATATCCACTCTTTCTGATGCCGGCAGCACCATCAACAACACTGCCCTGTATTTTATCGGAGCTGATAGCGATATTAATACGTATGGATGGGCTTTTGGAACCGCTGCTTTTACAGATCAAAATCAAACAATGCATCCAGTTACAAGCGGTGGCGCAATTAACCAACTTGTTCCAGACACTGCCGGAGATTTTACAGGAATTGATGTTTATGAATACTATCAGCTGGCATGGACTGCGTATGCAGTTGGAATCAGTGATTACAACACCACTTCCAAAACAGGAACTTTAATGCTTTATTACGATTATCAACCATGGGAAGGCGAAAACTACAAAAGCAACACTACTAAAAGTGCCATCATTATGGAAAATGTAAGCACATTCCAATTCAAATCAATCGGCTCAATCGTCAAGATTCAAGTATGTGTTAACTCTGACTTAGTGGAGGACTATTCGTTATGCAAAGAAAAAACCATATTCTAGTATCCTTACAACACAAAAGACAAAGAAGTGGTATGGCCATGATTATGGCTATTTCTGTAATCGTCATTTTAGCAACCATCATGGCTTTATCTTTATCCTTCACCGCTGAAACAACCAAAAGAACAACTGATATTTATCTTTACGAGCAAGCAGTATTAGTATCCAAAAGTGCTGCTGAATTGGCACTTTTAAGTATAGCCCAAAGTGGGCACTGTCTACTTCCAGATGATAATGCAACTGACTATATTGGAACATATCAATTTGATTTAAATAATAATGGAAACCTTACAGATGATATTAATTATACCGTTAGCGTAATACCACGCTATATATACGATGGATCGCCATGTGCTTCTACGAACGATGACTATACAACCGTTATTACGGATGAACAAAACGGCTCAGTCCTAATGGATATAACAGTGACAACAACTGAAGGGACCGAACCAATAAGATATTTTAGAAGAAGTATCCAAAAACTTTAGAAGCTATAAACCTTTTCGTGATATAATCACGCATATAAGTACCTAATCACAAGTGAATGATATCTTTAACATTTTTTGTGCTTAGGTATATTAATCAAAAGGATTTTTTATGAATATCTCTCTGACGGGAAGACATTTAGAACTTACAGACGCTATCAAAGCTCACATGAACACATCTATAGAAACACTTAACAAATTTAACATGGACATTATCTCTGTTAACGTAGTGGCATCAGCTCAAACAAAAAAGGGTAAAGAACACTCTGTGGTTGAGTTTGTTATAAACCTTGCGCACAAAAACTCTATCATTATCAAACAAAATGACGATGATTTATATGCAGCTATCGACATCGCCACCTCACGCGCGCAAAAAGCTATGCGAAGAATGCATGATAAAGATACAGGACACCATAAAGTCGGTCTTAATGAAATAAAAGCTGAAGATGTGGATGTTAAAACAGCAACACTCGAACAAGAAGATGAGATTGTTCCAGTTGAATTAGCGCTTTACAAACCACGTGAAGTGGAAGATGTTTTAAATGACTTAAAAGAAAGTGATAAAATATTTGAAATATTCATAGATCACGAAGATAAAACACGTGTTCTCTATAAAAAAGATGATGGGAAGTTTGGTTTATACTAGGCTTCCATTGAGCTTATTCATGAAGAAATAAACCATCTTCAAAAAAAGCTCAAGACTGCTTAATCGGGGCAAAGAAAAAAACTTAAAAGTAAATCTTCTTATTCCCCCACTCTGCATTCCCTAAAAATATTCAAGCATATTTTTGAAACCAATTTATCACTTCCACGTTTTGCAACATAAATCGCCACAACTGAATACAGCCAAAACAACCCTAAGAGCACTCTGACAAAATTTGGAACATCATAAGGATCATAAATTTCTAAATAAAAAAAACTCAACATCAATATCACCAACGAAACGCTTGCAAATACAAATAACTTAGATCTTTTCTCTTTTACAGATTTTTCCACATTCATAATAACTCCTTATACAATATCACTTAATGATATATCAACCCAACTTACATTTACATTAATTAATCTTATATTGAAATTGTTTATACAGCCAAACTCTAAAGCTCCAACAACACGGTGTCACGCCGTGTCACATCAAACTTCCTGCATCCGTTCTCAAAAGCACTTCCTTCACCGACCAAGACACATCTATGTTTAGCTCTTGTGATTGCCGTATAAATCAACTTTGTGTTATGCATAATGAAATGAGAGAAAGTCATAGGAATCACTACAATATCATACTCCATCCCCTGCACTTTGTGGATAGTGAGCGCATACGAAAGCATCAAGTAATTTTTCAACTCTGCATACTCATACACCACAACCACATCTTCATTTGGGTAAAATACATATACTTGCTCATCTTCCTCTTCTATTTTAAAAAGTAAACCGCTCATTCCGTTAAAAATACGCCGCTGATTAGAGTCTTCACCGCTTTTAAAACCGTCTCCGCTCCAAGAGGTCATATTTTCATTTTTTATATGAACAACCTTATCCATCAGTCTAAACTCTGAGCCACCTTTTTTTACACACTTTTTAGGATTTGGATTAAAATACTCTTGTAGCACTTTGTTGAGATTTGTGGTTCCAAGCGTTCCGCCTTTCATAGGAGTGATCACTTGAAAGTAATTTAAATACTCTTTTATCTGTTTGTTGTTGAGTCTGTACCTTGCTTTTTCTATAGACTCCACCACCCGGTGAAGTATCTCTGAAATGATGTTTTGAGAATTCTCTTCTCGTCTTTCTTGCAGTTCACTTGCTGACATGGAGTTTTTCATTCCGTAATAATTTTGCATACTTACATCAACAAACTCGAAGTCATCATATTTTTGCCTATAAGGAGGCACTTCACCACGGCGTATATCATTTGCTATAAGTGTGATTGCCTGCTCTTCACTCTGACGGTAGATTTTTGTCAGTTTAACTATGGGTGCCAACTCCAAAGTCAAAACATCACTTAAAACATTTCCTGCACCGATGGGAGGAAGCTGTGCATCATCTCCAACAACAATAAGAATCGCTTTTATATCCACCTTCAGCAAAAACCTTGCAAATAAAGAGGAGTTGATCATAGAAGCTTCATCTATTAAAATCACACCGTATGGAAAGGTGTCATTCTTTTCATGTTTAACTATCAGAGACTGAATGGTTGCACTCTCATAGCCTGTTGTATCTGAAATGCGTTGAGAAGCTATACCGCTTAGAGCACAGGTCATTATCTCTTTTTTATCGTACCTTGTATTTAATAATTGCAATATAGTTTTAGAAGTTGTACTTTTTCCCGTTCCTGCATATCCGACTAAAAAAAGTATAGAAGCTCCATTATTGATTGCTACAACTGCTTCACGCTGCTGCTCGCCTAGCTGTAAATCAGATTCTTCTAAAAACTTGTCTATATCTTTGACAAAACCCCCGCTGTCTTTTTTTGCGCGGGCAGTGAAAGTGTCATATAAAAATTTCTCTGCATCATAAAGTCTCGCGGGTGATAGTCTGTCATTTTTCATAATAACTATGCTTTGTTCTGCTACGCGTTGCACTAAAATAGACTCATACAAACTCTCATTACCGCTAAACATAAGCAGTTCATTGAGCTCGGAAAAAAGTATCTCTTTTGCAACACAAGAGTTCCCTTGTTGCTCACAGTAGTTTAAAAGCACATAATCCATGGCCGATGCTATACGGTTCTCATCGGTTTTTTCTAAGCCCATCTTTAAAGCCAACTCATCTGCACGTTTAAAACCTATGGAGTTAATCGAGGTCAAAATATAAGGATTGTTTTTTATCTTAGAACATGGTTCATCAACATCTTTCATTGCAGTGGCTATTGTCGTTAAAAGAACCGGGGAAACATCATAAGGGCTTAAAAATTCACCAAGCTCACGCATAGAACGAAACTTTTTCCAAGAATCTTGAATCTTCTTAAGTCGTTTTTCTTTAATTCCGTTGAATTCTAAGAGTCTCTCTATATCATTATCCAAAATTTCTACTAATTCATCAGCTCCAAACTTTTCTATAAGTTCGGATGAAAGTTTTTTGGTGAAGCCTTTGACTATTTTATTTAAAAAGAAAAAAAGCTGGTTTTGATTGACACGGATAGAGGTGAACTTGAAAGTCTTTCCATATTTTTTATGCTCTTCCCAAACTCCGCTTAAAGTGATAGCTGAATCTTTTATATGCGCAACTTCACTCTCAAAGTAAGTCCCAGAAACTTTCTCACCGCTTTTTAAAACTGCAATAAAAAAGCCATCTTCTTCAAAAAGAATCTTGTCGATCTGTCCTATAAGTGTTTGTGTCATACGAGACTTTCCTTATAAAGCTTTAAAGCTTTTTGGGTGAGTGAAGAGATCGGCGCGGTATCTATATCTTGCATATTCACCCACGTCACATCTTCTTGCACTTCATCCACAAGATACACAAAAACTTTTAAACGAAAATGTGTGACAGAGTGTTTAAAGTCACCCAAACAAGCATCTTCATATCTATGCGCTTCAAGACTTGGCAATTTCAACATATCTTTATACATCCCCTCTTGCGACTTCACCGTGGCAAAAGAATTTTCTTTCACACACATTCCAAAATGAAGCTCTTTATCCACATAGACCTTAGACTTTTTTTTATAATACAAGTCTGGATTTTCTTTGCCCAAACACTCTTTAGACAGGGGGCATGAATCGCAATCTGGATTTTTAGGCATGCAGACCATCGCCCCTAAATCCATCAAGGCTAAATTATGCTCTGTTGGATTTTTTGTGTTTAAAAACTTATCCGCCAAGCTCCAAAGCTCTTTTTCTTTTGCATCTTTCTCAGCAAAAAAACGCGCAAGCACTCTGGCGATATTTGTATCCACCACACTCACACTCTGCTTATATCCAAAACTGCAAATTGCACTTGCAGTGTAACGCCCGATACCCGGTAGTTTAAGTAAATCTTTGGGAGTGTCAGGTAAACCTTCAGGACATAATTGTGCAGTGCTATGAAGATTTTTTGCCCGTCTATAATATCCAAGACCGCTCCAAAGAGAAAAAACCTCTTCAAGTGAAGCTTTTGAAAGAGCTGATAATGTTGGAAATTTTTGTAGAAATTTTGGATAATACTCTGAAGCAACCCGCGAGACCTGCGTTTGTTGCAACATTATCTCACTGAGATAAATATGGTATATATCAGAAGTTTTTCGCCAAGGAAGAGAATTTCTTGCATCAGTCTCATACCAGCCAAGAAGGGATTCTTGTGTAGCTTTAAATTGGAGCTTTGTCACAATGAACTAAGCTTTAACTCTCTCTAATCTCTCGCTCTCTTGCGCCTTATATAACTCTGCACAGCCTTTTGAGAGTTCACGGATTTTCA
>JACNLH010000114.1 GCA_014381585.1 Candidatus Sulfurimonas ponti | reverse complement strand
AAAAGATCACCTCAGGGATATATGCATGATAACAATTATAAAACGCAACGGAAGAACAGAACCTTTAGATATTAGTAAAATCCAAAAGTATACAGAGGCTGCGGTTAAAGGTTTAGCTAACGTTTCACAAAGTGAGTTGGAAGTTGATGCTCAAATTTTATTTCGTGATGGTATAACATCTCAAGAAATACAAAAGACTCTTATTAAAACCGCCGTTGATAAAATAGATATTGATGCCCCTAACTGGACTTTTGTTGCATCACGCCTTTTCATGTTCAACCTGTATCATCAGGTGAATAGTTTCACCGGTTATTGCACACTGGAAAAATACTTTGCACGTGGCGAAAAAGCTAATCGTCTAATGCTTGGTTTAAAAGAGATGTACGACTTAGAAAAATTAGATAAACATATCAAACCTGAGCGTGACATGTTATTTAATTACCTTGGCGTGAAAACTCTTTATGACAGATATCTTATCAAAGACAGAGATTCAAACCCTATAGAGCTTCCCCAGCATATGTTCATGGCCATAGCAATGTTCTTGGCCCAACGTGAAGAAAAGAGAGAAGAATGGGCAATAAAATTTTATGACATGATTTCTCAGTTTCAAGTTATGCTTGCCACTCCGACATTATCCAATGCCAGAACCACAAGACATCAATTAAGTTCATGTTACATCGGTTCAACTCCGGATAATATCGAAGGTATATTTGACTCTTACCAAGAGATGGCAATGCTTTCTAAGTTTGGTGGAGGAATCGGTTGGGATTGGACAGGTATCCGTTCAATGGGTTCATTTATAGATGGACATAAAAATGCAGCTGGCGGAACTGTGCCATTTCTAAAAATCACAAATGATATTGCCATCGCTGTTGATCAGCTGGGAACTAGAAAAGGTGCGATTGCAGTTTATATGGAACCATGGCATATAGATATCAATGACTTCTTAGACCTAAAGAAAAACTCCGGTGAAGAGCGTCGTCGCGCTCACGATTTATTTCCTGCAATGTGGTTGAATGATTTATTTATGCAGAGAGTGCAGCAAGATTCAATTTGGACACTTTTTGATCCTTATGATGTAAAAGAGTTAGCTACACTTTATGGTGAAGAATTCAACAAACGTTATAAAGAGCTGGAAGAAGATGAAAGTATTATCAAAGAAAAAGTCAAAGCAAAAGATCTTTGGAAAAAAATACTAACATCATACTTTGAAACCGGTTCACCATTCCTTTGTTTTAAAGACAATGCAAATCGTGCAAACCCTAACAAACACAAAGGAATTATCAGAAGCTCAAACCTATGTACTGAGATTTTTCAAAACACCAATCCTAACCATTATAAAATAAAATTCATTTTTGAAAATGGAGACAGCGTGTCTTATGAAGAAGAAGAGATTGTTAAAGTTGATAGCGGTATAGAAAAACCGGCTAAAAAAGTGACCGCACTTGATTCACTTGGCGGACTTCCAATCTATGTTGTTGAGAAAGAAAAGATAAATGGAGACACCGCGGTTTGTAACCTTGCATCAATCAATCTCTCCCGTATAAACACAAAAGAGCAGATTAATGCAATCGTTCCAACTGCCGTTAGATGTTTGGATAATGTTATTGACTTAAACTTCTATCCTATTGAAAAGGTGAAACGAACAAATATGAAGTCTCGTTCAATCGGTCTTGGTGTTATGGGTGAAGCTCAAATGTTAGCAGAACAAGGAATTACTTGGGGGACACAAGAACACTTTGACAAAATAGATGAAATAATGGAATCAGTTTGTTATAACACTATCTCAGCATCATCAGATTTAGCAAAAGAAAAAGGAACATATCCTGACTTTGAAGGTTCAGATTGGAGTAAAGGTATTATGCCTCAAGATCACGCGAATGCTGAAGTAAGAAATCTTATTGATCGTGGTGGACTGTTTGCTTCAACATATGAATGGGATGACTTACGAACAAAAGTGAAATCGCAAGGTATGAGAAACGGTTATCTTATGGCAGTGGCTCCAACTTCTTCTATCTCTATTTTAACCGGAACAACTCAGGCAATTGAGCCGGTGTTTAAAAGAAAGTGGTTTGAAGAGAATTTATCCGGCTTAATCCCGGTTGTAGTTCCAAACCTTTCACCGGATACTTGGGCTTACTATACTCCAGCCTATGATTTAAATCAAACTGTTTTAATAAAAGCAGCGGCGATTCGTCAAAAATGGATAGACCAGGGACAATCACTTAATATATTTATAACACTAGATAAAGCAAGTGGTAAATACCTAAATGAGATTTATATGTTAGCTTGGAAGCTAGGATTGAAATCGACATACTATTTACGTTCACAGTCGCCTGAAGTTGCCAGTGATGTAGAAGATAGAAGTATGGAGTGTGTTGGTTGTCAATAGGAAAGACTTTATGAAACCCCTAGGTGATATACAAACATTTTTAAAACGATTCGATAATTTTAAAGGTGGGGAGTTTCGTTCTCTTGAAGTTCTTTCACCCACAGCAATGTCAGTCACCCTGGCTGGACAAGATGAAGCCAGAGGATTTGATTGGGTCAGCATGAAGCTGGAATTCAATGGAGTCAGTGATGCAAGACTCTTAGATGAAAGTAAATTATCACTTCTTGATATGAATGATGGCATAAGCATAGTAAGCGAAGGCAGCTCACTTGCTTTTGGAATTGGTGAGTGTTATACTCTACCCAGCATAAAAAACTCCTCATGTTTTATTTTATCAACTGATATAAGACAGGAAGAGGGAACTTTTTAAGGATAAATGTATGCAACAGTATGAAGTGAAAAGCACACTCTTGGGTTTTGAAAATATCAATAAAGTGGAGATACATGAGATAGATGAATTATTTTCAACTTTACAAGATGTGGATAATGAGCAAATATCTTTTACAATCCTGAATCCTTATTTACTTAGAGAGTATTCATTTGACCTGCCCTTGGATATAAAAATTCTTTTAGATATAAACAAAGAATCAAATGTTAGTGTATATAACATAGTTGTTATCCAAGAGCCTTTAGAAAACTCAAGTATTAATTTTTTAGCTCCTATTATAATAAACACAGACAATAATACAATAGCTCAAGCTATTTTAAATAAAGTCAGTCACCCTGAATTTGGAATGGCCGAGACTATAAAATCATTTAAAGAGTGAGATATGAAATACCTAGTGACAGACGATTCCAAATTGGCAAGACTGAGTTTAATAAAATCACTTACAACATGCCAAGAGGATGCCGAAATTTTTCAGGCTGAAAATGGTGAACTTGCACTTGAAATATTAAAAAATGAAGCTGTGGATGTAGTGTTTTTAGACTTAACAATGCCTGTTATGGATGGCTACACCGCTCTTCCTTTACTTATAGAAGCTAAGCCAAGTGTAAAAGTGATTGTTGTTTCTGCAGATATACAAGAACAAGCAAGATTAAAAGTGCTGAATCTTGGTGCGATAGAACATGTCAAAAAACCGATAAATCCAGATAAAATGAAAAAAATACTAGAGAGTTTGCAGTGAGTGAACTAAGCCTGACACAAGACGAGCAAGATGTATTGCAAGAGTTGATGAATATTGCTTATGGTGATGCAACCGCTGTCGTAGCAGAAATGCTAGATGCATTTGCAACATTAAGCATTCCAAATATTAGACTTATAGAAACTTCTGCTTTGCTGCATGAACTAAAAGGTCTAGAGGGTGAAAGTTACTTTTTTTCCACCCAAGCATTTAACGGGATGTTTTCCGGCGAAAGTGCTTTTTTTATAGATACACAAAGTGCCTGTAATTTAGCAAAGCATTTAGACCTTGAAAATGATGAAGACTTAGACGATGCAATACTTGAGTTAACAAACGTTCTTACATCATCATTAACAATAAGACTCGCACAAGAGATGAATGCTGAAATAAAATTTTCACTCCCAAGCATCAATAAGCTTCCTTATAATAAAATTCAAACAAATAAAACCCTGCAAGAGTATTCACAAGTGATTGTTATTGATACTGAAATTAATTTCAAAGATCAAAAAATAAATGGTGAGATATTTATACTTACAAAGGATGGGTCCATAAAGTGGCTAAAGAATCAACTGAGCAGTATTTTAGAAGCATTGATGTAGATAAAAAGCTTATAGCAAATATTGATAACGGGATTATCATAGTTGATGAAGCACTCAATATATATTACTTCAATAAGTGGTTGGAAATTTACACCCATCTCAAAGAAAAAGATGTGCTCGGTGAAAAACTCAACTCTGTCTTTGCGAATATAAATGTAAAAACACTCCAAAGAAAAATAAGAACAGCACTTAAAATGGATAGTCCCTCCTTTTATATAGCTAGTAACTCAAAATATCTTATACCAATAAAAATCAACCGGATAAAAGCATCTGGCTTCACCCATATGAGACAAGATGTCAGTGTTATACCGTTTGACACAGAAAAAAGACTTGTTGCCTTAATTATCAGTGATCAAACAAGTATTGTCAGTATGAACATACTCTTGGAATTGAATATCCAAAAAATAGAAGACCTGAACAAAGAACTGATTAGAGAAAAAAATATCATTGATAAAAGAGTTTTATTTATGAAAATAAATAATGAATATCTTATAACAGATTGTTCTCAAGCTTATATGGATCTTCTAGGTGTTCAAAAAATTGATATATATTTACAAAACTTCTTTAATTATGAGAATTTAAAAAGTGCTGAAGAATTAACTAAAGAGATACTAAATCACATACAAGAAAAAAAAGTATATAAATATGAAAAGATAA
This sequence comes from Candidatus Sulfurimonas ponti, assembly GCA_014381585.1. Lineage (GTDB taxonomy): Bacteria > Campylobacterota > Campylobacteria > Campylobacterales > Sulfurimonadaceae > Sulfurimonas > Sulfurimonas ponti. The sequence goes on along the minus strand of JACNLH010000114.1, from coordinate 17,524 downwards.
CGCTAACAGATAAAGAAAAAGAGATTACTTTACTCAACACACTGGTGCCGGAGTACGATAAGAATGGTATGCATATAGGGTTTATAATTTTTTCTGAAAATATAACAAGTGCAAAGTTAGTGCAAAAACAGCAACAGATATTACTCCAAAATTCTCGAACATCTGCTATGGGTGAAATGATATCTATGATTGCACACCAATGGAGACAGCCTCTATCTGTTATAAACACCATCATAGCAACTTTAAAAGTTAAAAAAGAACTTGATGTGCTCGATGATGCCACTCTAGAAGAATCCTACGATAAAATCGAAAAAACAGTAAGCTATCTTTCTGATACAATAGATGATTTTAGAAACTTCTTTAAAACAAACAAAGAACTAAGTCTGATACCTATTCAAACTATTTTTGATAAAGCAACTAATCTTCTAATGGGGGATATCAAAGCGTATAAGATACACTATACAGAAAATATTTCTGATGATATAAAAATTAACACATATAAAAATGAGCTTATTCAAACCCTTATCAATATTTTAAAAAACTCTATTGATGCTTTTAAAGATACCCCTAGGGAGAATCAAACACTTACTGTCAAAGTATGGGAAGAGCCAAGATATGTTATTATAGAAATAGAAGATAATGCTGGTGGAATCAAAGAAGAAATAGTGGGGAAGGTGCTTGAGCCTTATTTTTCAACAAAATCAAAAAATGGAACCGGACTCGGTTTATACCTTTGTAAAACAATCGTAGAAGAACATTTAAATGGTGAATTGACGATAAAATCTAAAGGTGTGAATACTACAAGCATCATAAAGTTAGCAAAAAATTTAGAAAATAAAAAGGAAGAAATATGAGAATAATCTGTCCAAACTGTCTAAGTGTGAATAATGTGCCTATAAAAGATAGTTACAAAAAAGCAAATTGTGGAAAATGTAAAGAATCACTTCTCAATACAAAACCTATAGAGTTGAATCAAACAAACTTTGATGAAGTGGTGGTCAATAGTGACATACCTGTTATAGTTGACTTTTGGGCGCCATGGTGTGGACCATGTAAGATGATGGGACCCAACTTTGAAAAAACAGCTGTAAAGTTTCCTCTTAAAACACTGTTTGTAAAAGTGAATACTGAAAATGAACAAAACTTAGGTGCCAGATTTGGAATACGAAGTATTCCAACACTTGTTATCTTTAAACAAGGAAAAGAAGTTCACCGTGTTAGCGGTGCTTTAGATGAGACTAAGCTAACTCAGTTAGTCTCACAGTTTATTTAATATAAGAACAGCAATAATCTGTAACAGTTTTAACCCTTAAATCAAACGAGGAGTTAGCTGGAACATTAAATGTTTCAGGCGTGTTTAGACTCTTCCATTCTTCACCTGGAAGTTTAATATCCAATTCACCGCTGAGCATCTCCATAATTTCAGCTTCGTTAGTACCAAAAGTATACTCTCCGGGAAGCATGATTCCTAAAGATTGCGTAGAACCATCTTCTAAATTGACTGTACGGCTTGTAACCTTACCATCATAATAAATATTTGCGTTTTTAACAATACTTGCATTTTCTATATTTGACATTAAATCCCCTATTTTTTAAAATTATATCTTAGTTTAACTTTATTCTTTGAGAATGTGTAATAGCCACAGCCATAGCATCGGATATATCAAGCGGTTTAATCTCTTTTTTTATGTTTAAAAGTCTTTTAACCATAAAATTCACCTGTTCTTTAGAGGCCTTTCCATTGCCTGTCAGCGCTTGTTTCACCTGCAATGCTGTGTACTCGCTAAATTGACCGAATTCTTGAAGAAGCTTTAACATAATAGCTCCGCGAAACTGTGCTAATTTTATAGTGGTTTTTGGATTGTGCGCATAAAAAATATCTTCCATGGCCACTTGATCTATCTTATGGGTCTTAAACACTGTGCCAATACCCTCCACCATCTGAGGAATTTGGAATTGCAACTCTTCAGCCTTCATTTTAATAAGCCCGGCTTCAACTAAAGAAATTTTTCCACGTTCAAGTTTTATAAGAGCATATCCCATATTTCTTGTGCCTGGATCTATACCAAGTATGATCATTGTTTTCCTGTTGAAAAAAATTTATATTACATAGAACGAAAGTTAGCTAAAAAAATATTTTAGCTATAATTTTAGCTATGAAATATTTACTAATCATATTATACATACTTTTAACAACACAAAGTTTTGCTGTAGAAAATCAGGAAAAAAAAGATTGGATATTAGATAGAGTGAATATCTATATTGAAAATGATGTTTATTTTGGAACAGATGACGGATACTCCACGGGTGAAATGCTTACATTCCTTTATTTTGTCCCTGAACCTGATAATTTTATATATGATATACTTGGATACAATACAAAACAGTCTTACTCCTATCTAACCTTTTCAATAGCAAACCAGATTTTCACACCGACAGATACATCTACAACTGCTTTTCAGGCTGACGACCGACCTTATGCCGGTTGGACTTATCTTAAAACAACATTTCATAAAACAACAAAAACACAATTACGTTCTCTCTCTTTAAAAGTGGGGATGATCGGTCCGGCTTCGGGATCTGAACAAATTCAAAACAACTTTCATAAAACTTTTGGTATGGATATCGTCAATGGCTGGGAACATCAGCTCAATAATGAGCTTGGAATAAATTTAAAATATACACAAAAGTGGAAGTATCATGGCAAAGATTTTGGAGATATAGAAGGATATTTTATCCCTTATACATCTCTTGAGTTGGGTAATGTTGCTATAAATGCCACTGGCGGATTCACAGCAAGACTTGGATGGAATATTCCTAAAGACTATGGTCTGTCTTCTATAAATATTGGAAATGATCCCGGTATTCCGGTATATGGCCAATATAAAAATATGCGTCTTCACCCTTGGAGTTTTTCCATTAACTTCACAGCTGCGGGAACTGCTGTGGCAAGAGATATATTTTTGGATGGAAACACCTTCACTGATTCACACTCCATGTCTAAAGAGAAGTTTGTTGGATATTACGGTCTTGGTTTCACATTAAGATACAAAAACTTTGTTTTAGATATTATGGAAATTGAAAACTCTAAACAGTTTAAAGGACAAAAAAAATCCCATGGTATAGGCAGTGCAATTATATCTTGGTTGTACTGATATATCTATAGAAGTGAACTTAGTTAAATATATTCACATACTGATATTTTAGTTATTCACATTCATTTAATAGTCTTTTTTGTATAATCAAAAAAATAAAGGATTTATGTGAATATAGGTCAAGAAGTGCTTCAAGAACTAAAAAAAGAAATTACAGAGTCAGAGTATAATAGATATATTAAACACTTAGCATATGATATAAAAAAATCCACGAGTGACTTAGCTGTATTTCATGCTTCAAATGCATTGGTATCCAACTGGATTCAAAGTAAATACAGTGAAAAAATTTCTCATCTCTTTGAAGTGAAAACGGGAAATAAAGTCACCGTCAGAGTGACCCTTAAAAACTCTTCAGAAAAAAGAAAGATAGTAAAAAAAAACACCATTAAAACTTCTCATTCACTTTTAAATCCATCTCAGATTTTTGATAACTTCATGGTTGGAGGATCAAATCAGTTTGCATACTCAGCTGTGAAAAGTGTGAGTGAAAATCCTGGTAATGTATATAATCCTCTTTTTATCTATGGCGGTGTCGGTCTTGGTAAAACACACCTTATGCAATCAGCCGGCAATGTATATGAGAATCAAGGCAAAAGTGTCATCTATACAACAAGTGAACAACTCCTGAATGACTTTGTACGGCATATTCGAAATAAGACTATGGAAAAGTTTCAAGAAAAATATCGAAAATGTGATATGCTGCTCATCGACGATATTCAATTCTTAAGCAACAAAGAGGGTATACAAGAAGAATTTTTCCATACTTTTGAAGCTCTTCGCGGTGATGGCAAACAAATCATCCTCACAGCAGATAAGCACCCTAAAAAAATCGGTGGTCTTGAAGAACGTCTGCAAAGCCGTTTTGAATGGGGTTTAGTGGCAGATATTCAACCTCCGGAACTTGAAACTAAAATAGCAATTATCAAAAGTAAATGTGAATTGAATAAAGTCAGTTTGACTCCGGATATAGTGAATTACATCGCAACTGTTATAGATAACAATGTGCGTGAGATAGAGGGTATACTTTCGCGTCTGCATGCTTATTCACAACTCATGCATGTTGATATAGATTTAGCATTTACAAAAAATGCTCTTAAAGATCAGCTGAAAGAGAAAAAAATGAATCTAAGTATGGAATCAATCACTCATTGTGTTTCAAAAGATTTAAACATAAAACCAAGTGAAGTCCGTTCTAAAGGCAGAAGTAAAAATCTTGTATATGCAAGAAGAATAGCTATATATATCTGTCGTGAATTAACACAAAACACTATGCCTCAACTAGCCCAATACTTTGGTATGAAAGACCATACAGCTATCTCTCACACCATTAAAAAGATTAATGAGCTTATACAAACAGACGAAGATTTTAAAACCAAAATTGATGAATTGACAAATAAGATAACCTCATCTACATAAAAGCAATAAAAAAAAGATATAATTATATAAGTGAATAGGTGTGAATCAGCTTTATAGTGTTCATCACATCCAAAAACATAGGCTTAAGGGCTTTTGCAAGTGATTTTCACATATTCACTTGGTACTACTACTAACTACTAAAAATTATATAAATATATAGGATTTTATATGAAAATAAACATTTCAAAATCAATCATTGAAAATATCTTAATTCAAGCAGGGCCTTTTTTAGAAAAAAAAGATACATCACAAATCACATCACATGTGTTTATCAACGTATCCAATTCTATTTTAACAATAAAAGCCACTGACTATGAAATAGGCTATTTAGTTAATACTGACAATGTTAATGTTATCGAAGATGGTAGTACAACGGCTAATGGTAAAAAACTTCTTGATATTATTAGAATATTAAAAGATGGAAGCATCCATTTAGAAGTTAAGAATGATGTCTTATTTATCTCCCAATCTAATTCAAATTTTAAACTTCCTACATTTTCTTATGAAGATTATCCAGAATTTCCCTCTTATGAGGGGAAAAACCGTATTTCAATAGATTCATATTCACTTATAGAATCTCTTAAAAAAATCACACCTGCAATAGATACAAACAATCCTAAATTTGAACTTAACGGTGCTTTAATAGATATAAAACCAGATAGAATCAACTTTGCATCCACTGATACAAGAAGACTTGCAGTGGTAAATATTCCAAATAACACAGATAATGAACTCTCAATCATACTTCCAAAAAAAGCAATAGTTGAAATTCAAAAACTGTTTTTTAATGATATAGAACTTTATTATGATGAAACAAATCTGATTATACATTCTGATCAATATACTTTTTTTACAAAACTTATCAATGGGAAATTTCCTGAATACTCAAGAATTATTCCAAAAGAAACAGCAAACAACTTACTATTGCCAAAAGCTGTAATGATAGATTCAATAAAACAAATCACAACTATTTCCACAGATGTGAAAATCACATTCTTAAATGAGACAATCACTTTTGAATCATTAAGTGATGACAATAACAAAGCAAAAACTGAAATAGGTTTTTCAACAGGTTTCACTGAAGCTTTTGTAATTGCAATAAACAGCAGATACTTACTAGATTTTTTAAATTCTATAAATAATTCTGAATTCACTATAGGTTTAAATGAAGGTAATTTACCATTTATTTTAAGTGATGAAAATTTTAAAACGGTTGTTATGCCGATAGTTATATAGGGAGAGTTGAATGGAAAATTATGGTGCTAGTAATATTAAGGTCCTTAAAGGGCTAGAAGCGGTTCGAAAACGGCCTGGTATGTATATCGGTGACACTGGTCATCGTGGACTTCACCATTTAGTTTATGAAGTTATTGATAACTCTATAGATGAGGCGATGGCAGGTCATTGTGACACTATAACAGTGACACTTACAAAAGAAGGCACTTGTAAAGTTTCAGATAATGGCCGCGGTATTCCTACAGATATGCACCCAACTGAAGGTATGTCAGCAGCAACAGTTGTTTTAACAGTGCTTCATGCCGGTGGTAAATTTGATAAAGACACTTATAAAGTTTCAGGTGGACTTCATGGTGTTGGTGTTTCTGTCGTAAATGCATTATCGTCTGATTTACATATGACTATTCACCGTGAAGGTGAAATTTTTGAGCAAGACTTTAAAATGGGTATACCACAAAAAGTATTGGAAGTCACAGGAAAAACAAGAAAAACAGGTACCACTATCGAGTTTGCTGCTGATCCCACTATATTTACTGAAACTGTCACTTTTGAGTATGAATATTTAGCCAAAAGATTTAAAGAGTTAGCATATTTAAATCCATTTATCACAATTAAATTCAATGATGAAAGATCTGGAAATAAAGAAGAATATCACTTTGAAGGCGGTATTGCTCAATATGTGGCAGATATGAATAAAAAAACTCTAGTGGCTGAAGTATATTCGTTTTCTGCAAAAATTGAAGATATAGAATTTGATATTGCACTTATGTATAATGATTCTTATGAAGAAAAATTAGCATCATTTGTAAATAATATCCGCACACCAAACGGAGGTACTCATGAAGCAGGTTTCAGAGCTGCTCTCACCCGAACTATCTCCAACTATAATGCTAAAAACAGTTCAGTAAAAGAAAAAGATGTAAAAATATCGGGCGATGATACTAGTGAAGGCTTAATTGCAATAGTTTCTGTTCGTGTACCAGAACCACAGTTTGAGGGTCAAACTAAGGGTAAACTAGGAAATACTTATGTTAAACCTTTGGTGCAAAAAGCTACAGGTGAAGAATTATCTAAATATTTTGAAGAAAATCCTATTGAAGCAAAAGCTATTGTTTCTAAAGCGCTTATGGCTGCCCGTGGTCGTGAAGCTGCTAAAAAGGCCCGTGAATTAACTAGAAGAAAAGATTCTATGAGTGTTGGAACACTTCCTGGTAAATTAGCTGATTGTCAATCTAAAGATGCATCTATCTGTGAATTATATCTGGTGGAAGGGGATTCTGCGGGCGGTTCAGCTAAAATGGGGCGTGACCGTGTTTTTCAAGCGATTTTACCACTTAAAGGTAAGATTTTAAATGTTGAAAAATCAAGATTGGAAAAAATTCTAAAATCAGATGAAATTACAAATATGATTACAGCAATGGGTTGTGGGATTGGTGAAGAATATAATGAAGAAAAACTTCGTTATCATAAAGTTATTATTATGACCGATGCGGATGTTGATGGAAGCCACATCCAAACTTTACTTTTAACATTCTTTTTTAGACATTTCCGTGATATTGTGGAAAAAGGATATTTATATCTTGCTCAACCACCGTTGTACCGTTATAAAAAGGGTAAAAAAGAGATTTATTTTAAAGATGACAGAGAGATGAATGACTTTTTAATAGATAACGGTGTTGAATCTTTAGAAGTGGATGATATTGGACATAACGATTTAGTCTCTTATTTTAAAATGGTTGATCATTACAGAGGTTCGTTAAATGCTCTTGAAAAACGTTACGCACTTATAAATTTGATTCGCCATTTTATTGAAAATCCAGATCTTATTTCTTTAGATACAAAAGCCTTATTTCTAAAAGTAGAAGAGTTTTTAAGTTCTATTGATAATAATATTTTAACAAAAACAATAAATGAAGAAACAAATGAAATTCATATTTTTGTTCAAACAGGAGGCGGGATGGAAGAACTTCTAATTAATGATGATCTATTTTCAGCTCCGCATTTTACAGAAGCAGATTTTGTTTTTAGGAAGATTCAAGAATGGAATTTAAATTTCACAGAGGATCCGGTTCAAGAGTTACATGATATTATCGAGTATGCTAAAAAAGGTGCATATATTCAACGTTACAAAGGTCTAGGTGAAATGAATCCAGATCAACTTTGGGAAACAACTATGACACCTGAAAATCGTGTATTGTTACAAGTTACAATTGAAGATGGAGAAGTTGCATCTGACGCGTTTACTTTATTTATGGGCGATGAAGTGGAACCTCGTCGTAACTATATTGAAACGCATGCAAAAGATGTAAAACACTTAGACGTATAAAACTCCATGTTACTTCCACAAACAAAAGAGAGGGAATACCGTTTTAGGCTAGCACTTAGAATGGGACTTCCTATCTTTCTTCTTCTTTTAGCTTTTATTTCAGACACTTTAATCAACTCCTACGAATCTGTACAGATATCATTTTATTTCACCTTTATCATACTTTTGGTTTTTAGTGTTTATTTTATATTTTTTCTAATATATAGCGGTTTTGATGTGCAGATAACAGATAGCATAACTAAAACATTCACAAGAGAGTATTTATATAAATATATAAAAAAAGAGATAAAAAAAAATGATGCATACACACTTGTCCTTCTAAGTGTGGATAATCTAAATGCCATCAACACCCAATACGGTATAACAAACGGGGATAAAGTTCTTTTTCAAGTGGCAGAATATTTAGGGAATTATCTCATTGATAAAAAAATAACAAATTTTCCTATGGGTCATATAAAAGGCGGTGATTTTATTATCGGCTTAGAAGGTGAAAAAGAGAATTATAACAGCATTATCGATTTATTATGTCTTAAAAGCAGTGATTTTAAAGTGCAAGAGATTGAGGTTGGTATTTCAGGAGCTGTCACAGACACTATGTATTCTGATAATTTAGACTACATGATAAAAAATCTTTTTGAACTGCAACTCGAAAATAGAAATAAAAAGATTATAAAAAAAAGAGATGAAATAAACCCAAATGATTTAGAATCTTTTGTAATTGGGGCCATAGATAAGAAATCAGTATCTATAATGACACAAAGTGTGTATGAAGATGGTGAAGAAGTGCTTAAAGAGTGTTTTGTGAAATTAAAAAATGCAGAGGGTGAAGTTTTGCATCCAAAATCTTATATGAAAGTTGTGAATAAATTAGGATTGACAACCCAATATGATTATTTGATTTTAGAGAAATCTGTATTGCACTGTATGGATGAATCTACAAATTTAGTAAGTGTGACAATAAGTCCGACATCTCTTAGAAACCATAACTTTTTAGTAAAAATTAAAAATCTTTTAGATGCCAACCAAGATGTGAAAAACAGACTTGTGCTTATGTGCAGTGAAATAGATTATTATTCACATATAGACAGATACAATGAGATACTTCAATCTTTAAGGGCTCAAGGTGTTAAAATAGCTATTGATAGACTGGGATCTTTACATTCAAGTTTTTTATACCTAAGAGATTTAGAAATTGATATAGTCCGTTTTGATTCTTATTATACAAAAAACAAACATAGGGATAAAAATAAGAACATAATAGATGGTTTAAATACAATGGCACATTTGTCAGGCGTGAAAACATGGATTAAAATGATTGAAGATAAAAATACACAAGAGTTTGCAAAAGATCTTAAAATCGATTATGTACAAGGTAAAGAGCTTGCAAATTTAGAAAAAATATATGAGGATTAAAAAATGAAATACGGCGAAAAAGAGATAAGAGAGTTTGATGTTGGTAAAGATTTAGAGATATGGCCGAATGAGCATGAAAACAACTATCTTATCAAAGTGAGTTTACCAGAGTTTATCGGTTTATGCCCTAGAAGCGGATACCCGGATTTTGCTACAATAAATCTTGAGTACACGCCTGATAAGTATGTGGTCGAACTCAAAGCGCTCAAACTCTATATAAACTCATTTATGTACCGCTATATCTCTCATGAAAATTCTGCAAATGAAATATATAATGTCATATACGATAGAATAAAACCGAAGTACTTAAAACTGGTTGCCGATTTTAAGCCTCGGGGAAATGTGCATACAGTTATAGAGATTGACAGCAGTAAAATGTAAAGATATGACTATAAAGAGTTTTTAACTTCTTTTTTCAGCCATTGCAATGCTTCATCTTTAGAGTTGATTTCTAGATTGATTTGAGCTTCATAGGCACTCTTAAGCAGTACAGAAAATTCTTTTGATGGCTCTAAACCTAAGTCTAAAATATCCTTCCCCTGTAAATATGCTTTAGGTTTTTGATTTAATACATTGAGACCTATCGCTCTTTGTTTTAACTTTACAAATACATCTTTAGCTATTTCTTTATGGATTGCTTGTGAAAAAAGTAAAAAATGTTCAATATTCACCTTTGTTGCCAATCTTAAAATATCTGAATCTGTATAAGCAGTAGAAAATGAGTTGTCTAGAAGAGTGTCTATATAATTCAAGGTTTTTTTATCATTAGTTAAGTTAGTTATAAAATCATGACGCGTTTCTTTTGTAAATTTATAACACAAAACAGATAACATTAGTTGCATGTTAGTTTTTTTGTTTTTTGTTTTTAATGCAGCCATCTTATCAAGTGATTCTAAAACATTTGAAAAATCCTTATTTTCCAATCTCTCCAATGGAGGAAAATGCACTAAAGCTTTAAGTTTTTTTAAAAGTGAAAAAGCACTGGATGGTTTTTTTGATTTGAGTAGAATTTTTTCCAGTTCTGTATAGATTCTTTCTTTGGCCAATTCGTCCAAAAGGTTTTTCTCACACATTTCTTTGCATAAGACAAAAAGAGAATGCTCAAGAGTGAAATCAAATCTGCTGGCAAAACCAACTGCTCTTAACACACGTAAAGGGTCCTCTGAAAATGTGTCTATATTCACTGCCCGGAGTATTTTATTTTTAATATCTTCTTGGCCGTTAAAAGGATCAAGAATCTTTTTTTCCATCAGGTCAAAACCAATAGCATTCATAGTGAAATCTCTTCGACTCGAGGCTGTTTTAAAGTCTAGATTATTGTCAACTGTAATTTCAAAACCGCAATGTCCAGATCCGATTTTATTGTCACGCCTGGGAAGAGTGAAATCTAAATCCAGTGTTTTAAGAGATAGTTTACAAACGCCAAAACTTTTTCCAACAGTGTTCACTTCACCGAATTCTTGTAAAATTTTCTCTAATTTAGCATATGAAGTCACACCGAATAGTTCTATATCTATATCTTTTGAGTTTAAATTTAGAAATTTATCCCGAATATATCCACCAACGATAATACTTTTAATCCCATTTTTATTTAATTTATCAAATATATAATCTAAATTATTTGGATAATCAAATAAAACTATCTCTTTCATTGTTACATCTTCTTTTATAAATTTATATTTTTATGAATAAAATCTTTGGAAAATAAGATTTATTAATATATTTGTTTGGGTTAAAAGTTTAAATATCTATAAATAAGCGCACTTAAACTTATAAATCAGATAAGTATAACATTATTATAATTTTTATTTAGGTATAATTCCAAAAATATTCCATAACATAGAGGAAATCCTACATATGCAAAAAATTAGAAACATTGCCGTTATCGCACACGTTGACCACGGTAAAACAACGCTTGTAGACGGACTGCTAGAGCAATCTGGCACATTTGGTGATCATGAACAACATGATGAAAGAGCAATGGATAGTAATGATTTAGAAAAAGAACGTGGAATCACGATTCTTTCTAAAAATACAGCTATCCGTTATAAAGATCATAAGATTAATATTATCGATACTCCGGGTCACGCTGACTTCGGTGGTGAAGTTGAACGTGTTCTTAAGATGGTTGATGGTGTTTTAGTTTTAGTTGATGCGTATGAAGGTGTTATGCCACAAACTAAATTCGTTGTTAAAAAGATGCTTGCACTTGGTAAAAAGCCAATTGTTGTAATCAACAAAATCGATAAACCTTCAGCTGAGCCTGATCGTGTTGTTGATGAGATGTTTGACCTTTTTGCTGACATGGGTGCCACTGATGATCAACAAGATTTTCCAATCATTTATGCTGCGGCACGTGATGGAATTGCAAAGATGGACATGAGTGATCCTGATGGAGACTTTGGATGTATTTTTGATGCTATTTTAGAGCATGTTCCTGAGCCGGAAGGTGATAGAGAAAACCATACACAAGCACAAGTTTTCACACTTGACTATGATAACTATGTCGGTAAGATCGGAATTTCTAGAATCTTCAACGGTGTTGTTAGAAAAGGCGATAACATCATGTTAGCAAAAGCTGATGGTGAGTTGGTTAAAGGTAAAATTTCTAAACTTATCGGTTTTCTTGGTCTTAACCGTATGGAAATTCAAGAAGCTGAAGCCGGTGATATTGTTGCTTTTGCCGGAATGGAGACAGTTGATGTGGGAGATACTATTTGTGATCCGGCCAACCCAATGCCGCTTGACCCAATGCACATCGAAGAGCCGACTCTAACAGTTGTTTTTGCTGTAAATGATTCTCCTCTTGCAGGTAAAGAAGGTAAACACGTCACCTCAAACAAACTTCGTGAGAGACTTGAGTTTGAAATGAACACAAATGTTGCGATGAAACTTGAAGTTGTCGGTGAAGGTAAGTTTAAAGTGTCAGGTCGTGGTGAACTTCAAATCACTGTTCTTGCTGAAAATATGCGTCGTGAAGATTTTGAATTTTCTATCTCTCGTCCAGAAGTTATTGTTAAAGAGATTGAAGGCGTCAAATGTGAACCATTTGAGCACTTGGTTATCGATGTGCCTGAAGATTTATCAGGCAGTGTTATTGAGCGTCTTGGTAAAAGAAAAGCTGAGATGAAATCAATGCTTCCAATGGGTCAAGGTTTCCAAAGAATCGAGTTTGAGATTCCAGCCCGTGCACTTATCGGTTTCCGTGGACAGTTCTTAACAGATACTAAGGGTGAAGGTATCATGAATCACTCTTTCTTGGAGTTCCGTCCGTTCACTGGTAGTGTTGAATCAAGATCTTATGGCGCACTTATCTCTATGACTCCCGGTTCCACTTTAGCGTTCTCATTATTCGGTATTCAAGATCGCGGTGTTCTTTTCATCGGTGTTCAAACTGAAGTGTATGAAGGTATGATTATCGGTGAACATTCACGTTCAAACGATTTAGTTGTCAATCCTATTAAAGGTAAAGCACAGTCAAATGTTCGTTCAAGTGGAGCTGATGAAGCGATTAAACTTGTTCCTCCGCGTGACATGTCATTAGAGCGTGCATTAGAGTGGATTGAAGATGATGAACTTCTTGAGGTTACGCCTAAAGCTGTTCGTATCCGTAAAAAATTCCTAACAGAATCAGAAAGAAAAAGAAATTCTAGAAAATAGTTTTACATTTAGGTTCTGAATTTATTCAGAATCTAAGACCCCTTTAAAAAAATCAACAACCCTTTTCTCAATCCAATATTTTGGTTTTAAAAAGCTCCCTTCAATAAATCCAACATGTCCGCCGTGCTTTGATAACTCCAGAGTGACACTTTGAGACAACTCTTCTTTGCTTGGCAGCATATCAATATGCATAAAAGGATCATCGCTTGAGTGAATTATAAGTGTCGGTGTGTGAATATCTTTTAAAAACTGTTTTGAGCTGCATTGTGTATAATAATCTTGTGCAGAATCAAAGCCATGAATCGGAGCAGTGTATATCTCATCAAATTCCCAAAATGTTTTTAGTTTTTTAACATCATCTTTGTCTATGCCTATAAGTGATTTCATGTCATTTACAGTGTATTTTTTTATAAGTGCTTTGTTTAAGTCATTCACCAAACGTCTCTGATACACTTTGGAGATGCCTTGATTGATAGCATTTGCGCATATATCCAACTGCATGGGAGGTGAAACGGAAATTGCCCCTGAAAGGGGCGAATTTCCCTGCAGTTCACCGAGGAGTTTGAGAAGCATATTTCCACCGAGTGAAAAACCGACACTCAAGAGTTTAGTATGAGGAAATCTTAGTTTAAGAGAGTTGATAAACTCTAAGGCATCAGCTGTTTCACCGCTATGATAAGAGCGCGGAAGCAGATTCACATTTGTGGCACAGCCGCGAAAATGCATTAAGACCGTATTGTAACCAGCTTTGGAGAGAGCACTTATGAGACCCTTGATATAGGGGGATTTATAAGAACCCGCAAGACCGTGAAAAATAACAACGAGAGGTGTGTCGGTTTGGATATGATCAGTTTTATGCCAATAACTTTCTAGAAAATCACCATCGCTGAGCTTAAACTTTTCGATTTCAAATTGTATATTTTCTGTTTTTCTAAAAAAAGTTTGATAAAGAGTTTGGATATGTCTGTTTTTCATTCCAAAAGACGGCTTAAAAGCACTGCACAAACTGTATCCTTTTTTTATTTTTAAAATCTTATCAAACATTTATATATAGATGGATATAATCCTATACTATAAAATAACTTAATATCATAAAATGGAGTCGCAATTGAATAGAAAAAAAATATATAATCCAGAATCTACAGAAAGTGTAAATGACAGAAAAATTTTTGGCGGTAATCCAACAGGTATTTTTGAGTTGAATAATATAAAATATCAGTGGGCATATAATCTTTGGGAGATGATGTTAAACAATACATGGTTTCCAAAAGAAGTGGATATGACCCGTGATGTGAATGATTATAAAAATCTTACACAAGCTGAAAAAACAGCGTATGATAAGGCTCTCTCGCAACTTATCTTTATGGATTCTTTACAAACTAACAATATTATAGATAACATAAATCCTTACGTCACTTCACCGGAGATTAATCTTATTCTTGTAAGACAAAGTTTTGAAGAAGCGCTTCATTCGCAGTCATATGCGGTTATGGTGGATTCTATCTCAACAAACTCTGCAGAGATTTATGACCTTTGGCGCCGTGACATGATGCTTAAAAGTAAAAATGATGCCATTGCTGCAGTGTATATTGAGCTTACAAAAAATCCATCAGAGTATAATTTTGTAAAAGCATGTTTTGCAAATCAAATTTTAGAGGGGATTTATTTTTATAGCGGTTTTGCGTATATCTACACCTTGGCCCGTTCAGGTAAGATGCTGGGCTCTGCGCAAATGATTCGATTTATTCAAAGAGATGAAGTGACACACTTGGTGCTCTTTCAAAATCTTATCAACACACTAAGAAAAGAAAGACCGGATCTTTTTACAGATAAATTAAGAGCAGAAGTTATTGAGATGTTTAAAGAAGCGGTGAAGCTTGAAACTGAATGGGGTAAGTACATAACACAGGGTCAAATTCTAGGTTTAACTGATGATATTGTTGAACAGTATATACAATATTTAGCAGATGACAGACTTAATTCTGTTGGTTTTGATAAAATCTATAACGTACCGAATCCAATCAAATGGGTTGATGATTTTGCAAAATTCAATGATCAAAAAACAAACTTTTTTGAAGCCACTGTGACGAATTACTCCAAAGGTTCGTTGAGCTTTGATGATGATTTTTAAAAAATAAAAAGGAAAAAAAATGAGAAAGATAATTATAGGACTTACATTTTTAGTTTCGGCTTCATTTGCAACCACTGTTGCATTCAATGGTTTAGATGTCACCCTAAACTCAAACGGTTTAAAAGTCGGGGATAATGCACCTGCTTTTATTGCAACCACTATAGATTTTCAAGACACTGTGGTGGGCGGTAAACAAGATAAGTTGCAAGTTTTGGCTTTTGTGCCGTCTTTAGATACAAACACATGTGAATTAGAAACAATCGCCTTTAATAAAAAAGTTGAAGAGATGCGTCATGTGCAAGTTACGATTATCTCTAAAGATTTACCATTTGCACAAAAAAACTTTTGCGGTGATCACAACATAAAAAATGTGCAAACTGTTTCTGATTATAAAGATGCCAACAACGCTAAAAGATATGGCACGACAATAAGCGCACCGGCATTTCTAGAAGGATTTTTTGGACGTGTTGTATATATCGTTGACACAAAAGGCAAGATTGCTTACGTTCAGGTTGTTAAAGAGATATCAGATGAACCTGATTATGACGCCGTATTGCAAGTTCTTAAAAAAATTGACAGACATACTAAACCTCAATAAATAGACTAGTATGCATACTTGGAAACTTTGTTCTTTACTCTTTGAAACGGGTTCGGATTATGAGAGTAATTTACAAAAGCTTCTAAGCCATATAAAGATTTGTCCTCAAAAATCTCTTATCGTTGCTCCTGAAGTGTGTTTAACAGGTTTTGATTATGATCATTTTGAAGATGTGAATAACTTTGCTTCGCGGGCAATCCAAGAGATTAAAAAAGCTTCTGAAGATAAAATCATTATTTTAACTATTATTGAAAATCGAGATGGCAAAGTGTATAACATGGCCAAAATTTTTTACAATGGTGAAGTGGTGCACCAAAGAGCAAAGGCTAGATTATTCAGTTTTGGCGCTGAAGATAAGTTCTTTAGCGAGGGAGATGATTCTGAGTTTGAGATAGTGGAGATTGATGGGATAAAGATAGCTATTCTTGTTTGTTTTGAACTCCGTTTTAAAGATATGTGGAAGATATGTGAAGGTGCAGATGTGGTTGCTATACCTTCTTGGTGGGGAGTTCTTCGGGCAGAGCATTTTAAAGCTTTTACAAAAACACTTGCGATTATGAATCAATGTTATGTGGTGGCAAGTGATTCCCTTAATGCTGAGTGTTCCAAAATGAGTGGAATAATCACGCCTATGGGTGAAGTGCTGCGCAATGGGAATAAGCCTTGCTTAGAAGTCGGATATGAACCAAAAGAGATTCTCAAAATGAGAAGATATATGGATGTAGGAATCAGATAGTTGCAAATGGATAGAATAACTGCTACAAAAACAGCTCGATTGGCAAACGAGTGTCATCAGAAGTTTTCACTGAGTGAAGATGTAAAATATGCGATAGCTAACACAAACAGAGAGATGTTTGTGCCAAGCGGTTTTAAACATAGTGCATACAAGCTTGATGCTCTTCCAATGGGTGCGGCACAGTGGATATCTTCACCGCTTACAGTTGCAAAAATGAGTGAGTACCTTGAACCAAAGGGTGCGGATAGAGTTTTAGAACTTGGTTGCGGAAGCGGTTATCAAGCAGCCGTTTTATCACATATGTTTCGCGGTGTTTTCACAATAGAGAGAATCGAATCTCTCATGGTTGAGGCAAAGAGCCGTTTTAAAAAGCTAAAAATACATAACATTCACACACGTACAGATGATGGGCAAAATGGCTGGAGTCAATATGCCCCTTATGATAGAATTCTTTTCTCAGCCACTGCAAAAGAGATACCTGCAAAACTTTTTGATCAGTTAAGCGATAATGGAATTTTGGTCGCACCTATGCAAAAAGGCACTAAGCAGATTATTACACGGTTTAGAAAAAACGGTTCTAGAATTGATAGAGAAGAACTCGAAGATTGTGATTTTGTTCCTGTTTTGGACGGTGTTCAAAAATAGCTCCTTGTAAGTTTGTTATCGGTAGAATATAATAATTTAACATAGGTGAAGTTATGGAAGATATGTACGGCATTAAATATTCAAAACCTGAAGTTGTTTTACTTCAAGACACAGGTATCGGTGTGGCAGAAGCTGCAGCTAGAACTTGTTATGACTCCTTTGAAAACAGTGAAAATGAAGTTATAAAAAATATTGAACATCTTATGCC